>NZ_PCYV01000007.1:0-64925 GCF_002553785.1 Lactobacillus sp. UMNPBX15 | reverse complement strand
GGACTTGAGCTTTTTAATTATTTATTCAACTTACCGCAAAAAATTATACACTTAGCTTTTGACACTAACTTAGCATGATTTTTTACCGTCTTCAAGGCGCAAGAACGCTGTTATTTAAAGGCTTGCATGTCTATTATAACTATGTAATGAAAAATATTTTTACTATTTTGTAATCGCTTACACTTAGACGAATTATGTTATTTTACAAGATTTGTTGCCTTGCTAGGCTTGCGTGTCTCCGGTAAACTAAGCATGAAGAGGTGACTAGATGTATAAAATTATTGCGTGTGACTTAGATGAAACGTTGTTGAGCGCAGATACGCATGTCTCAGTAGAAAATAGAGAAGCGATTCAAAAAGCAGTTGCTCACGGTGTAAAATTTGTTCCTGCAACTGGACGAGGCTACGTTTCTGTCCAAAATACTTTAAAGGAAATAGGATTAGAGCAGGCAGCTAATGAATATGTGATTTCATTCAATGGTGCCAGCATTACAGAAAATAAGAATAATCGCGTGCTGTATTTTGACGGCTTGCCTAATGAAATTGCGGATCGGTTATATCGGCATGGGGTTGAACTAGATATTGCCATGCATGTTTACACTCAAGATATGGTATATACGTATCATATCGATGATGATGAACGTGCCTATATGACGGGACGACACCAGTTTAAAGAGATTGAAGATAAAGACTTGTCATTTTTGGAGGGGCAGAAAATTGCCAAGGTGCTCTATGAGAGTCTTGATAATAATTATTTGCACCGGATCGCCGCTGAATTAGGACCAATTACGCAAGAATTGGATATTTCATATTCATCTAATCGTTATTTAGAATTTAACCGTAAAGGTGTCAATAAAGGCGCGGGACTGATGAAGCTGGCTGAGCAGCTTAGGGTGCCGATTGAAGAAACAATTGCCATTGGTGATAATTTTAATGACTTGTCAATGATTCAGGCTGCTGGTGTGGGTGTTGGTGTGGCTAATGTCAATCCTGCTATGAAAGAGCAATGCGATTACATTACTCAGGCTGATAATAATCATGGTGCAGTTGCCGAGGCAATTGATCATTTTATTTTTAACAATTGAAAAAAATAAAAAAATAATTGACAGATTAAAAATACATGATATTATTGTTTACAACAAATAAAAAAAAGAGCTTTGATAAGGAAAGTAACTTAAGAAATGATTTGCAGAGAGTCTTCGGTTGGTGGAAGAAGATAATGATGAATTAAGTGAAAATCACCTTTGAGCTGAAAGTGCGATATTAGCATCTTCAGGGTCCGCCCTCTATAGCGGCGACGTATCGCTGATTCTAATTGAATTAGCTGCACGTGCATGAGGTAGAATTTTAGTGAGTATTATTCTACGAATAAATAGGTGGTACCGCGTTGAAGACGCCCTATTAGATCAATTGATCTAGTAGGGCGTTTTTTTATTATCATAAGCTTGTTGTCAATTTTTTGACTTATGGGAGAGATAAAAATGAGAAAAACATTGAAGCAATTATTTGGCACGACTGTAGTAGCACTTTTAGGAGTAAGTACTTTATCTGCATGTTCATCAAACAAGTCAGGTGCTAAAGCACTTAAGCAAGAATTGAACTGGATGACTACCTCAGAAATCCAAACTATGGATCCTTCAAAGATGGTAGATACAACTGGTAGTGAACAGGCATCTAATGTTTTTGAAGGGCTCAATAGACTGAATAAAGCGGGTAAAGTTGTATCTGGTGTGGCTACTAAAACTAATCAGAGTAAAGATGGTTTGACCTGGACTTTTACTTTAAGAAAGAATGCTAAGTGGTCTAATGGTGATCCAGTGACCGCTGAAGATTTTGTTTATTCTTTAAGACGGACACTTGATCCTAAGACACAATCACAACAGCAAAATGAGTGGTCAAATGTAGTTAATGCAGATGATGTTTTAGCTGGGAAAAAAGCTCCGTCGACTTTAGGTGTTGAAGCTAAGGGTAAATATGAATTGGTAGTTCACTTGAAACATCCCGTACCGTATTTTAAAGCCTTGTCAGTTGGTTGGAATCCGCAAAATAAACACGTAGTCGAAAAGTTTGGCAAAAAATATGGGACTGCATCTAAGTATATGGTTTACAATGGTCCGTTTGTTCAAAAAGGCTGGACTGGTTCAAGTCTTAACTGGAAGTTAGAAAAGAATGATCAATATTGGGACAAAGATAAAGTTAAATTGCAGACGGTTAATTATAGTGTACAAAAGACGCCTTCAACTGATTACAATCTGTATCAGGCTAACAAATTAGATGGTGCCTATCTTGATGTTCAGGCTTCAAAGAGACTGAAGGGTCAATCTGGTTATACAGTCTATAAACTAGATAGAACTGAATACTTGACTTTCAATGTATCCAAGCATCCAGAACTAGCTAATGTCGATTTTAGAAGAGCAGTTTCAATGGCACTTAACCGAGCTCAATTGGCTAAAACAGTTGGTGGTGCTAATACTGTAGCCCGAACTTTTGCTGGACCAAATGAATATGTTGATGGTAAGAATTTTGACCAGTATGTTGAAAGCAAAAATCCAGCTAATAAATATATGAATTATAACCCTGCAGGCGCTAAGAAACTTTATGATAGAGCATTAAAAGAATTGGGTAAGAATAAGTTGGCCTTTACCTTAATGGGTGACGATGATGACGTTTCTAAAAAGGTTTTAGAGTTTGTGCAAAGCCAGTTAGAAGATACCTTTGGCAAAAAAGTTGATGTAACTGTTAGAAGCATGCCGAAGACTACTAGAGTTAAGAAAATGCTCAATGGTGATTTCGAGGCAGTCTTTACTGGATTGACTTCGGGCTATTTAGATCCTAATTCACAATTGCACACAATGATGACAGGACAAAGTTATAACTTCGGTAAATGGTCTAACAAAGATTTTGACAAGTATATGAATAATTC
Organism: Lactobacillus sp. UMNPBX15; assembly: GCF_002553785.1. Lineage (NCBI taxonomy): Bacteria > Bacillati > Bacillota > Bacilli > Lactobacillales > Lactobacillaceae > Lactobacillus > Lactobacillus sp. UMNPBX15. Next base: position 62,003 of record NZ_PCYV01000007.1, on the reverse strand, counting down.
AGATAAGGAATTAAATCCTACTAAGCGATTAGAAGATTTGTATAATGCAGAACGTGTTTTAACTGATCAACAAGGATTGACGCCATTATTCCATGATGGTCAAGCTTGGATGGTTCGACCAAGTGTTAAAAATGTAGAATTCTTGGGTGGTAATTTCAGCTTTAAGGATGCATCTGTAAGTAATAATTAGGAGAAAAATAATGACTAAAACAGCTTTTGTAAATTGTAATTTATTCGTTGGTAATGAAGATAATCTAGTAGATAATGCTTGGTTTGTCGTTGATGATGAAACAGGTAAATTGACCGATCAAGGTAAGGGAAAATGCACAGCAGATTTTGACAAACAAGTTGACCTTAAAGGGAAATATGTGATGAGCGGTTTGCTTAATTCACATACTCACATGGGGCTTGATTCTGACTTGAAGAAAAAATTTCCGACTACTGAAGCTTCGACTACTTATGCAGCACTGCGGGATCTGCGTGAAGCTTTACAAACTGGTGTGACTTATGTTCGTAGTTGTGGCACATCCTTTGATGTTGACTGTAAATTAGTGCAGATGCGCAAGCAGTATCCTTTTGAAGGTCCTCAAGTGATGCCAACTGGAATGACAATGTCAATTGTCGGCGGACATGGTGATTTCAAGGTGGGGTTAAATGGAGAGCAAAATGCTAGTCATTTGGTTAACGGTCCAGAGGACATGCGTAGAGCAGTCCGAGAACAATTTACCAAAGGTGCAAAAAATGTCAAGTTGATGGCTACCGGTGGAATTATGTCACTTGGGGATGAAGTAGATGATACTGAGCTTTCGCTTGAAGAAATGAAGATGGCAGTAGAAGAGGCTCATTCCAAGCATATGACAGTTTGTGCTCACGCCGAGGGACGACTTGGTATTCATTATGCAGTTGTTGCAGGAGTTGATTCTGTAGAACATGGTTTTTATTTAGATGATAATGACTTGGCTTTGATGAAAAAACAAGGTACATTTTTGTCACCAACATTGACTGCAGGTCGGACAATCGTCGTTCATGGAAAAGATGTTGTACCTGAGTTCTCATACCGCAAGATGTGTGCAGTAGTTGATGACTTTTATAATCATGTCGGCCATGCGATCAAGGAGGGGGTGAGACTGGCAATGGGGACAGACGCAGGAACATATTTCAATCGCTTCTCTGATACACCTAATGAATTAGTGGAATTGGTTAGAGCAGGAGCCACAAATTATCAAGCTTTAAGAGCAGGCGGCTTGGGTAGTGCTGAATTGCTTAAGGTTGATCAAGAATATGGTTCACTTGAAGTGGGCAAATATGCGGATTTCTTAGTTTTACGAGAGAATCCATTAGAAAATGTTGCTGCAGTCGGCCAAAAAGACAAGCAAGTTTACCAACATGGTTTACGTAAATTCTAAATATTTTTTACTACAAATAAAGCATCACTTGTGAGATTTTTCTTGTAAGTGATGCTTTATTTATGCTTATTGTTATTTAAAATACGAACTATTTATTTATTATAATTGAAAATTGTTCTTGCCTTAGCTTGAATATCGCTGTACTATTTAAACCATCAAATGTAATATTGATGATTTGAAAAAGTGGGGAATTGAATGTCGAGCTTTCAAGAATACTATCCAAGAATGCGGGAATTAGCAGATTATCTACTAAATAATCCGGAGTTGGGATATAAGGAGTATAAAACTTCTGAGGCGATAGAAGAAGCTATTCATGAAATCACTCCTATGGTAAAAGTCGAACATTTCTGCAATACAGGGATAAAAGTGGTGTTTAATAATCACCAAACTAAGACTATTGGAATTATTGCAGAACTAGATTCACTATACCAGCCGGGGCATAGAAATGCTGATAGTGAAACAGGAGCAGCTCAAGCTTGTGGCCATTATACTCAGGTGACAATAGCTTTAGCGATTATGAATGAACTAGTGAAAAATAAACGAATTGGTGATTTTGGCGCTAACTTAGCATTTATTTTTACACCGGCTGAAGAATTTGTTGATTTGGAGTGGCGCAAAAAACAGAAAGCGGAAGGAAAAATCACTTATTTTGGTGGTAAACAAGAAGCAATTAAATTAGGTGTCTTTGATGATGTCGACTACTGTGTCTCAGTTCATGCTATAGGTGAAAATTTTGAGCGTAGGACTATTGAAATTAATTGTGATTTAGCTGGATTTAATTTTCAATACTTTGACTTCTTTGGTAAGGCGAGTCATGCAGCATTTGCTCCTGAAGAGGGGGTAAATGCACAGAGTATAGCCACCCTATTTACCACTGCTTTGGCCTTCAAACGTCAACAATTAAAAAATCCAAATCAAATTAGGTTTAATCCAGTGATGATAGGTGATAATACAGAATCGATTAATGTAATTCCCGATCATGTTAGCATGGGGACAGATATACGATACTTTGATGTCGAATATGCACAGCAACTAATGAAGCAATTCAATCAAGCAGCAGAAGGATGCTCCCTAGCTTTAGGCGGTAATTTTAATTCAGAAACACAGGTTGGCTATTTGCCTTTAAGGTCGAATAGAGACATGAATGCTTTAATAAAAAATGTATTTTTAAGGAATGACAAGATTTCAGAATTGATTGAAAACCGAGGCTATACCATGGCAGCTGGTGATATTGGTGATGTAAGTTATCTAATGCCAACTATTCAGATTGGATATGGTGGTTGGAATGGAACCATTCATGGCTCTGATTTTAAATTAGTTGATCCAGTTTTTGTACTGGACATATTCCCGGAATTTATCTTTAACAGTGTTTTAGAAATATCAAATAATCTTAATAAAATCAGGACTTATCGTAGAACAAATCAGGAATATCTTGAACAATTAAATAAAATGGGAGCAGAAAAATGAAATCTTTAAAAAATTATGGTCCATTAATTATTTTAGTGCTATTGATTGACACTATTGCGGAATTTATAGGGATGCAGGTTTTCAAAATTGGTAAAATTGAAGTTTCAATTCTATCATTAGTATTCGCAGTTATTTTAGCGATTATTATTTATTTACTTCCATTAAAGCCGATTAAGCAACTCTACAATGATAAAAGAGTAAAGTTTGCTGGAAAATATATGATTTTAATAATGTTGCCACTAATGGCACGTTATGGAGCAAATGTTGCACCTAAGATTAATGAAATTTTATCAGTAGGTTGGGTATTTCTCATTCATGAGTTAGGTAATTTAGGCACAATTTTATTTGGACTACCAGTAGCTTTATTACTAGGATTAAGACAAGAGGCCATTGGCTCAACATTGGGATTAGGCAGAGAAGGAGAACTAGCCTATATTAGTGAAAAATATACACTTGATTCACCGGAAGGTCGAGGAGTCCTAGGTATTTACTTAATTGGAACAATTTTTGGTTCGATTGTCTTCTCAATTTTAGCACCAGTTCTTTTGGGGATGGGCTTTAGTTATCAAGCTGTTGCGATGAGTTCTGGAGTAGGATCAAGTTCTATGATGACTGCAGCTTCTTCAGCTTTAGCAGCTCTGGTTCCTAAACATAGTGAGACGATTCTATCATTTGCGGCAGCAAGTCAGTTGTTAACTAGTTTTATTGGAACTTATATTATGTATTTCCTCGCAGTTCCTTTGCAAAGATTCATGTATGTTCACTTGACTAGTTTGCTTGATAAAAAGAAAGAAGTATACCCAGAACATGATTAGAGAAAATAATTTTTATAAATTAGGTAGAGATGCATTAATTTTATTGCTTAGTGTTAGTTTAGTTTTATTTGTTCAGTGGATTAAGTTAGTAAAAAATCCTAAGAGCACCCCAATTACACCTGATACTTTTGCCGGCCTAGGTCTATTATGGCTGTTTTCTCTGATTGGCATTATTATCAGTATGTTAATGAAACGAGTTCCGTGGAAGATTGTTAGAGGATTTCCCATTCTAGGCTGGGTGTCTATCGTTTCATTAGTTTTCTGTTTGCTTAGTCCATATTGTGTTCGTGTAATTAATGCAGTAGATTTTTTATCATTAACTACATCGGTATTAGCCTTTGCTGGAATTTCAGTAACTCATAGATTGAAGGATTTATCAAAGATTTCATGGAAGATCTTAATTGTGGCATTATTTGTCTTTTTCGGTATGTATTTCATGGATACTTTGATTTCTCAAATAGCTCTTAATTTGAGTGGAAAATAGAGAAAATATATAAAGCCACGCTCAACAGCGTTGCTTTTTGAAGTGTGTCGGGCATGACATTCATCTAGTCCAATGAAAGTTTGGCGTACCGCAAGGTGGACCGCTCTCGCCAATCCTATCCAATATCTATTTAGATAAAATGGACAAGGAATTGGAACAAAGAGGCTTGCGCTTTGTTCGCTATGTCGATGACTGCAATATCTTCGTCAAGAGTGGTAAATCGGCTAAGCGCGTGATGAAGTCAATTACATCATGGCTAGAAAGAAAACTGTTCTTAAAAGTTAACACTACTAAAACTAAAGTAGTTAGACCAACGAAGAGCAATTTCCTAGGCTTTACCTTCTGGAAAACGGGCGAAAACTGGCAAGCAAAGCCGGGAGACGACCGTAAAGCCAAGCTTTATGACAAGATTAGAGAATTGTTGAGTCGCCATAAAGCAGTTGCTCAAACTCTATCATTAGTCTTTACTAAGATAAATCAAGTGGTCAAAGGCTGGGGTGCAGGAGTTTTTGGCTTTAACGCAAAAGAAGTCGCAAAAATGTGGCAGGAGGCCTTTGATACTCCGACAAGCATCTCCACTTTGATTTACGCTGTTATTCCTGGCAGAAAGAATAAAGACGTGGTAGCTGATTTTAAGGATATTTTTGTTTAAATAGAAATTTTCTCTCAAATAACAATCCAAACAAAAAAGACGAGCCAACGCCCGTCTTTTTATTTTCTTGAAATAAATTTTTACGAAAATTGCAATTTCAAATTGAACACTTTTGAAAATTAAATTCTGTATATTGAATCTAATCTTCTTTCAAATAGTTCATCTGGAGTATGGTAGCTCAATACTTTTCTAGGTAGATCATTAATCCAGAGCTCAATTGAGAAGATGTCATCCAAGCTATAATTCTTAACATACTCACCTTTAGGAATAAAGCGTCTAATTAAACGATTATGACATTCAACCCCGCCTTTATCACAAGAAGTATAAGGATGAGCATAGTAGACTAAAGTGTTTGAGATATCCTCAAGCTGGGAAAGATCCGCAAATTCAGAACCGTTGTCTGTAGTTACCGTTTTAAAGACTTCATTCCAATGTTCTTGATATTGAGCCTTCAAGTTGTTAAAGGCCGTCATTACGCTGCCAGCTGTCTTGTCAGGAATTGGAACTATCATGAACTTACGGGTCATTCGCTCATACAAGGTCAGCAGAACTTCATCGTCTTTGGTTTTATGCCCTAAGACCAGATCACATTCCCAGTGACCGAACTCTTTGCGCTGATCAATATATTTGGGCCTGTCTTCAATACTGCGGCCAAGTTTCTTTTTATTTGCACGAATACGCTTGGTTTTGGTATTGCGGGTAAGTTTTTCTGGCAGATCAGTATTTTGAATCTGGAGAAGGCCTGAATCTACGTAGCGGTAAAGAGTTCTGGTGCAGACAATCTGATTCCTGGTAAACAGTCCCGTTGCCAGGGAGCGGCCAACACAGGCATCCAAAGACCAGCCAGAGTTAAAGAAATGTTCTTGAACATAATCAATGAAGTGCTTCTTAAGCAGATAGTGCGGCTTACGTCCAGAATTCAAGCGGTGACGATTATAAGCCTCTTGACCAGCTTTAGCGTGATAGCGTTTGACATTGCCGTTATACAAAGTGACAGTACCGCGATCTATTTCATATTTGATCGTACTAGGAGAGCAGTTAAGCTTGCGTGCAATAGCACGCATGGAATAGCCTTCTTTGCGCAAAGTTTGGATTTCAACTCTGTTTTCAAAAGAAAGATGCTTGCCTTTAGTATGAGTGTCTGTGATAGAATGTAATAAGTTCATTTGAATCTCTTTTCTAGAAGTTTTTGTGGTTAATTACATTCTATCAAAGAGTCCAAATGGACTTTTTTTAATATTTGAACGAAGTGTTCAATTTGATTTTACAATCCGCCATTTTTGGTGTGACTGTTAGTGCACAAAGCGTGAGTTATCGTACTTACAAGTATGGCACGCATCAGACCTCGATGGCTGATGGCTACTATGCGCGTCCTGCTCAGGTTGTGGTAGACGACAATCAGTACCTGGTAACGATGACAATTCGCACTAAGAAAGATCTAAGTCCCTATCCGGTTCGGGTGTTAACGATTAATGGACAAGCACCGCTAAACGTAGTAAAAACGCGGCATGGCAGTGACTATGATTATCGCTATAGTTTTCGCACTAATAATTTAAAACGTGATATTTCTAGTCAAATTAAAATAGATGTGCCACATGTTTACCAAGCAACACACAATATTACATTTGCCTTTGACACTACGCAATTGCCTAAGTTAACAAATAAAAAAGAGCGAGCAAGTCATGCAGAAAGTGCGATAAAACGTAGCGCGCCACAGGTGAAAAACAAGAGTGTTAAGCCTAAGGAGCAATTGGCACAAAAGAAGCAAGCGGCAATAGCTAACAGGCAAATAGCACAGAATGCACGCAATCAACGTGCTAATCAACAAAGGCAGCGAAATTTTTATTATGTTATTTTGGCTGGAGTGCTTAGTTCGTTAATTTTAATTGGCGTTGCTGTTTTGATTGTCGTAAATGCCAAGGAAAGAAAAAGTAAATGAAAAAACGTAAAGGATTAATTATTGGTTTAATTATATTTTTAGTAGCAATCATCGGAGTGGCAATTGGTGCTAAACGATTGATTGATCAAAAAGTTGCCAATAATGAAAAGATTGTTGCCACAAGTGCAGCGATTACTGAAATTTTTGATAAATTGAACGTTAATTTAGCAGGGGTTCCAAAGACGCAGGCTAAGTTACCAGCACGCTATCAAAAGGTGCCCAAGATTGGGAGTCCAATGAAGCCAAGTGTTGAAAAGATTGCTTCTTTGAATCCCACTCGTGTCTATGCAGTCTCAACTTTAAAAGATCAGTATGATCAATCATTTAAAGAACAAGGCGTTAAAGTTACATATCTGAAGCTGGATTCAGTAGCTGACCTTGAAGCTACACTGAGTTCATTAGGCAAGCAGTATTACCGGCAGAGACAGGCTGATTATCAGATTGGCTTAATCAAAAAAGCCGTTAAAAAGGCTAAAGCACGTGTTCACGGTCGTAAGCCTAGAGTATTGATCTTGATGGGCTTGCCTGGCGCTAATTACATGATTCTAACTAATCGATCATATTTAGGTGATTTGGTCAGAATAACTGGTGGGGAAAATGTCTATCACTCTGATAGTCAGATTTATTTGTCACCAAGTAATGACTCGCTAGCTACTAAAAATCCAGATGTCATTTTGCGATTAGAACATGCTTTACCAAATGTAACTTTGCCACAATTTAAGCAAGAGTTTAAGAAAAATTCTGTTTGGAAGACGATGAAAGCCGTAAAGACAGGCAGAGTTTATGACCTACAGCAACCAGACTTTAATGCTTCAGCTAACATGAATGTTTCTCAAGCATTGAATAAATTAAGCAACTGGTTGTACCCTGGAAAGTGATCAAAATGAAGAAAAAGGTAATTTGGATAAACTTGATTTTAGCAGTTTTGTTAATCAGTACGATTTTCTTTGCATTAACTCACGGAGCAAGCAATTTTTCAATGCAAAAGATGACTAACAGCCAATTGAATATTTTGTTTAATATCCGTGTCCCGCGGATTATTTCGGCACTAGTAGCAGGAGCTAGCCTCTCTGTTAGTGGTGCCTTTTTTCAGGCAACTTTGCGCAATCCGATTGCAGAACCTGGAATTATGGGGATCTCTAGTGCAGCCAGTTTATGTCAATTGCTAGCGGTTATTATTTTGCCAGAAATTTTCTTTGGTAAAATTATTTTCGCGATTATTGGCGGACTGCTAGCGTTTGGGCTTCTTTTATTATTCCAAAAAAAGATGACGCCTTATCAGTTAATTATCATCGGAGTGGCATTGAATGCGGTGTTCACGGGGATGCAGGAAGTTTTCACTAATAATCAAAATAGTGGCAGCAGCCTGGCCACAAGTAGTTGGGGATCAACAATGTATTTATTGGTTATTGGCATAATAGGGCTGATTTGCGCGATTTGTTTTATGAATTGGGCTAATTACTTAAAGATCAATGATGAAGAGCTGACGTCTTTAGGTGTTTCTGCTAAAACCCTGCGTTTAGTCTTGATGCTAATTGCAGTGGTTTTGGCCGCAACAACAACGGCTTGCATTGGTGTTTTAGCCTTTATCGGAATTATTGTGCCACAGGTTGCTCGTTTGCTTTTTGGATATGATTATCAAAAAATCATTCCATTTTCGATTTTTGCTGGAGCTTGGTTTTTATTGTTCGTTGACACCATCGGCCGGGTGATTACAGCGCCAAACGAGATTGCGGCTAATATTATTTTGGCTATTGTTGGTGGTCCAGTTATGATTTTAATTTTATGGAAGAGGCAGAAAAATGCTTAAAGCGTCGCAGATTGATTTTTCATATGGGTCAAAACAATTATTTAATCAATTCTCTCTGAGCCTGCAGGAGAACCAGATTACGACTTTAATTGGTCCTAATGGATCTGGCAAGTCAACCTTGTTTCGCTTGCTTACACGGGCAATAAGGCCGTCTGCGGGGACAATTACGCTAGATGGGCAAGATATCTGGCAGCTAGCTGCGAAGGATTTTGCCAAAAAGGTAGCAATTGTCCACCAGCAGAATCAATTGTATGATCAGATAACTGTCAAGGAACTGGTTAAAATGGGGCGTCTGCCGTATCATTCCTTGATGGGGGATGAAGAAAATGGATCTGCTCGCCTTCAACAGATTATGCAGGAGCTAGAGATTGCTGATTTGGCAGATAAGTTTATAGCGCAATTATCTGGCGGTCAGCAGCAGCGTGTGTGGCTTGCTACAGCACTGGCGCAAGAGCCAGAATATCTTTTTCTAGATGAACCAACAACATACTTGGATTTGCATTTTCAGTATCGCTTTTTGGATTTAGTGAAAAAATTGAATCGAAAGCAGAATTTGACGATTTGCATGATTTTGCACGATTTGAATCAGGCTTTGCAATATAGTAATCAGGTAATTTTGCTCAACCAAGGCATGATTCAAAAGCAGGGCAGGCCAGAAGAGGTAATTACGGCGCAGGCGATTAGGCAAAACTTTGGCATAGATTGCGAGATGATCGAAACTGAGCAGGGAAAAGTCTTGTTAATGGCAGGTTCTGAGGCAAAATAAAAGACCACGAGAAAACTCGCGGTCTTTTTTGTAATAATAAATTATTACTTGTTAACTTCATCCTTGAAGCTCTTACCTGGCTTGAATGCTGGAACGTTTGATGCAGCAATTTCAATTTCCTTACCAGTTTGTGGGTTACGACCCTTACGAGCAGCACGGTGACGAAGTTCGAAGGCACCGAAGCCAACCAATTGAACCTTGTTACCTTCAGCAACATTGCTCTTAACGACGTCGATGTAAGCGTCCAAAATAGTGTTAATGTCTGTCTTAGTAGCATCAGTCTTTGCAGCGATTTGATCTACTAATTGTTTCTTAGAAATAGTTTCCATGAAAAATACCTCTTTTAATATAAACTACGATTACTTATTTTAACAGTAATCCGCGTATTTACAAGGGGAAACAGCCTCTTTAAAGAATTTTTTTAAAAAGGAAAGAAATTCTATGTATTTGAAGCGAAAAATATTGTATTCGCTATCAAAAATGTAGTTCATGTAATGATTCTTTTGTTTTGATTTGAAAAATTAACTTTTTTCAAAAAATTTAGACATTTTTTGCGTAATAAATGATGGGAGACAAGCCTAAATTTTGAATTCCAAATTTTGTACAGTGATGGAATATATAAGAGAGGTGAATAATCTTTAATTACACAAATCACATCCTCGAAATATGCTTAAACAATATCAATTAAGAACGTTGAAGAATGGATTAAGAATGGCAGGTATAAGACTATGAGCCTACTAACTTATAAAGGTTACCAAGGTACTTATCGAAGTTGAAAATGATACTTTATTTGGCGAAGTCTTAGGTCTAGAAAATACTTTTATTTCTTATGAAGGAAATTCTCTGGCAGAGTTGAAGAAAGATTTCAAAGCGGGTATTGATGATTATCTTGAGAATTGTCAATTGAATCATGAGCAACCAGAACAGGCTAACCAAGATGCAGCTAAGTTACAGTTGCAAAAATTATTATTAACATCATTAGCGTGATTGGAACAAAATAAAGCTCGAAACTTCTACAAATTGTAGTAACTTCGAGCTCTGCATTAATCTGTTTTTATTCAATACAACGCATGCTATTACATATTGGCAAATCGATCTAGTTCATCATGTGTTCCTAATGCAACCAAAACTAGGATTAGTTCATGTGTTTCTTTATCAATCCGGTAGTACAATAGCCAATCGTCATTATATTGACGATTAACGTGCATTTCGCGATTTTTTCCTACAGGGTGATCTTTATGTTTGGCTAGAAATTCTTTGTCATTGGTTAATATTGCTTCAACACAATCATCAACATAATCCATTGGATAATGTTTTCTTTCATATCTCTTGTAAGCGCGGTAGTAGCGCTTGGTAGGATTAACTTGCATGATTATTTCCGCATGGCCTTTTTGTATTCTTCAAAAGAGCTATAACTTCCATGATAAATGTGATTATCAGCTTCATAGTTCGCTTCATCTAGTTCTGTCATGGGTCTTAGTTCTAAAGGAATGCCATTACTTCTAACAATAGCTTTGAAATACATTCTAATTCCTGTTGATATATCAACCCCATATGAAGCAAGAATATCTTGAGCTTCTTTTTTTAATTTATCATCGATTTTTACACTAATTTGAGCCATAGTACAACCTCTATTCACAAAATGTATTACTTTATCTATATAGTACTATATACTATAAATACAAAATATCAATTTTTAGCGTTTGCTTTTAAAAGAATTTTAAAAGATTATAGGTAGTCTTATTATGAATACTAGGGGAAAAAACTAAAAGTGACATTTATATCTTTAATCGTAATACACCAGCAGAAATTTAAACATAAACAAAGCTCGAAGCTTCTACAAATTGTAGTAACTTCGAGCTTTTTGTAACTATTCAGAAAAGATAATTTAGCGGTCTTCGTGGTTAGTGAAGTAACGGTAGTCCTTACTCTTGTCGAACAATACGGCACGAGCGTTTTCACCGTTGGAGATTGAGAAGATAGCGTCAGGGTACTTGTTCTTAACTTCATCTTCTACCAATCCTCTAAGCATTTCGTTGTTAGCTAAAACTGAACCGGTTAAAGCAATCTTCATTGGCTTAGGATCTTCGTAACGGTCAAGACCGATGATGATGTCACGGGCTAACAGATGAGCTTGTTTCTTAATAACTTTGATTGCATCATCGCTGCCTTCATCAGCAAGTTGTGCAACGTGAACAGCCATTCCTGCAACTTCTGGGTTAGACATCTTGTAGAATTTAGCGTTACATTCATCCATGTGTTCAACGCCAAATAATTTAGTAAACATTTGAATCAAAGCGTTGTCTTCACGCTTGTCCCAGCTAAGAAGAGCAGATTGCATTGCTGAACGAGCAATTGCGTAACCTGAGCCTTCATCACCTAAGATGTTGCCGTAGCCACCAACTGCGATTAAGTGGCCGTTTTGTAAACCGTTGTAAACTGAGCCAGTACCGGCAATTACTAAGGCACCGTCATCACCTTCAAGACCAGCGTAAAGTGCTAAAAGTGAATCAGTAATAGCACGAGTAGGTAAGTTGTTAATTCTTGATGAAATAGTTGCGGCAACTTCTGGAGCATTACCGACAACTGAAAGACCGGCAATACCAACAAGAACGCGCATGCAGTCACCATCAACCTTGTCGATCAATTCGTTGATAGTGTCAGAGATATTCTTAATTCCGCCTTCGTAGTCAGCGTTAATTTGGCCTGGGCCGCCTTCTGCACGACCGATTTCCTTGCCAGTTTCGTCATATGCGATTGCAGTTGAGTGAGTACCACCTGCATCAACACCAATTTGGTATTTAAGAGCCATGTTGTAAATCTTCTTTCTATATTAATTTATCCGAATGATAACGTATACATTGTATTATATTTTTATACAGTAGGTCTAGTAAAAGTTTTGCTGTTAGCGCTAACAGCGGCTTTTTTCTTGCAAATTAATAAAATTGTTAAACTAATTAAGCTAACCAACATCCCCAGTAGAAGAACCCATGGTACATAAATTAATGTAATTTGATGTTTTCCTGGATTCAACTTGAAGTTTAAAAAAGCATTCATGAACAAGGTTTTATTCTTGTTAATTATTTTGCCATTATCTAAAACTAACCAGTTAATGTTATTAGGAATAGTTGACGCCAATGTCATCATCTTCTTCGTTGTGAAATGATTAGATTTGATGATCAAAGCAGATGTTTGTTTAAAGTTTGGTTGTTTTTGCTTAAAACGATGTATAATCTGCTCGAGCTTTTGTGTGTTTAAGCGCCAGAAGTGAATGCCACTAAGGTCTAGTTTATCTTTTTTTAGTTCAAAAGTAACTTGCAACCGTTGACCACGCTGGTGGCTACCTAGATTAATGAGACGGGCATTTTGATCACGTACTGCCAGATTAATATTAGCACCATTAACTGTCATTGAAATGGCATTATCATCGATCTCACCAGGCATTTCAATGTAGTAAGAATCATCAGTCTGTGGTTTGAAATTGAAAATGATGCGTGCGATTTGCTTATTGTTTTTACGATTATATTGTAGTTGATCGTTTTTCATACTAGTTACATTAATTAATTTTGCTTTAGGCCAATTGATCTGCTTAAACGGCTGCACTTTTGACCCTGTAACTGCTTGAAGGAATTTAGTTTGATTGCCAGTAATATCTAAAGAGTTAAAATTGATTTTTTGCGTTTTTTGTGATGTTAAAAAGAGTAGGGGCAAAGCGGCATTATTTTTCACTAGATATAGTTGGGCAAAGCGCTTTTGCAAATGATAATCGCTGGCGTCAACGCGGTGGTTGGAATTGTCATACTTCATTTGCTTACCAGACTTGAGCGTTGTGATTTCATCATTGGGCAAAAGATAATATTTGATTCCAAGTAAATCATCTGTCAAAGTAGTTCCGCCAAAATTAGTGTAGGAATTACTATTGTTTAGAAATCCCAGGTTGCTGATCAGGTTGAGTACTTTTTGATCAGAAATCGAATTAAAATTACTTAAACCGTAATAACCAGCGCTAAAAGGATCATCATCAGAACGATAGAAAGTCTTTTCAGTTCGGTAAAATCTAGAATCATGTTGATTTGCGTATTGTACTGCTTGGCTGACATTAGTGGTAAAGTTCTGATAATCGCTATTTTTTTGATAAGCTAAATTGCCTAGAGATAGTACTAGGTTGACGATTAACTCAAGCTCGATAACTAAATAGAAAAATGGCGCGGCAAAACTGTGTTGATGATAAATAAAGCCAATAAACAAGATTCCGAGGGCTAGAAAAGCTCCCGTGGCAATCTGCGCATCTTCAGTTAGAAAGTCAAAATGTGAGGCATTAAATACTATATAAACAATTAAACCTAAAGAAAATAGAGTCAGAAGTCCGGTCTGCCAGTAAGCTATACGTTCTTTTTGTTCTAATGCAATAACGCCTAGATTTAGCGCAAAAAAGATCAACACAAAGCTGAAACGACCAGGATACCAGACAGGGAATTGGCCTAAATGCCAGAGTAAAACCAGTGGTGTCCAAAAAAGAGAAGCAATTAAGAAAATGAGTAAAATTCCGTTTGCTAATTTACGCTGCCAGTTAATCTTTTTGCTTAAAAAATATAAAATTGTCAGCAACAAGAAAGGCATTGTCAGGTAAATGTTGGGCATCCCTTCCTGCATTTCATGAAAGTTATAGGCCCCTTCGGCTAACTTAGTCAGCTGTTCAACTGGAGAAAACTGCCAGCCCAAATTCCAGGAGGCAGTAGAACTAGCCTTGCCTTGCAACATTTCAACCAGAACGGGGAAGAGCATAAAGGCATCTAAAAATGAACCAGCGATACTTTTTCTTAAATAAATCCAGTTAAGGCGTAGGCGCTCCTGCTTATTGATGAAGAAAATTTTGCTTAACAGATAAAGCAAACCAAAGGCTAATGCCATAAATCCGGTATAAAAATTAGTGAACCAAAGCAAAAAGGTAATTAAAATTAACTTATTTTTTCGTTGGGCCAGCAAGCGGTCGATGGCATTAATCAATAAAGGAAGCAAAATCACAGAATCAAGCCACATCAGATTATAGTGATTGCCAATAACGTAGCCTGAAAGGGCATAAGCCGAACTAGCCGCTAAAGCGTAAAAGTGATTAGTGATTTTTTGCTTCCAATAGTAGTAGGAAGATAGTCCTGCCGCTCCAATTTTTAATGCGATAATAATTAAAATTGCTTGTGGCAAAAAATGTTGCGGAAATAAAAATAAGAGTAGATTGAAAGGACTGCAGAGATAATAGGCGTCAGTTGCTAGCATTGAACCGCCTAAACCATTAGAAAAGGAATAGATTAAGCGCAAGGGATGGGAGAACAAATTTCGCCTGAAGAAGGCAAGAAAATCAACATATTGTTGACCTAAGTCGACAGTGAGCACTCCATTTTTGCTGTAGAAAAAGTAACTCAAGAAAATCAAAGCCGGTAGCAAAAAACTAAGCCAGAAAAAAATATTTTTACGATTAATTGCAATGTGTCGTGAGTTAAGAAATTTAAGCATCATTAAAAATTATATAAGCTCCCTTATGAATTGTAGAATTGATGTTTACTTTTTGTTAAAATACATCTAGTTTTAATAAAGGTGATTTACGTGAATTATTTTAGAAAAAATAGTGGGACTGGCTCAAACAAGCATTCCTCAACTCCAATTAGAATGCGAATCATTCTAGGGGTAATTTTAGTCCTCTTTGCCATGTTAATTGGGCAATTGGCTTATTTGCAACTAGTTTATGGTTCACGTTTCAAGGCAGAAGTGCAAAAAACTGATTCAACTGTTGTTTTGCATCAAGTGCCACGTGGTGTCATGTATGACTCCAAAGGCCGCGTTTTAGTAGGTAATAAAGCAACCAATGCTATTACTTATACTAAGAGTGCCTCGACTACAACAGCAGATATTTACAAGATATCTAATGCCTTGAGTAATTATATCAAGATTAGCGATGAAAAGCCGACAAAGCAAATGGCAGCAGATTATTATTTAGCTAATGAAGATAATAATACTAAGATATCTAATGCTTTGCCGAAGTCAGCCAAGATTGATGCTGATGGCAATAAGAAGACTTCAGCTGAAATCTATCAAGCGGAATTGGCTTATGTTGAAAAAATGAATCCTAAACTAACCACTCGGCAAAAAACAGCGGCTTTAATCTTTAATAAGATTTCAGGGGCTTATACTTTATCCACGATTTATATCAAGAATAAAGGCTTAACCGATCGTGAAATTGCCCAAGTAGGTGAGCACTTATCAGAGCTTCCTGGTGTGGGTATCGGAACTGACTGGCAAAGATCCTATCCAAATGGTTCATCTATTCAAAGTATCATTGGTTCGGTTTCAACTGAAAAATCTGGTTTACCAAGTGATAGCTTGCAGTACTACTTAAGAAATGGTTACTCACGTAACGACCGGGTAGGTACTTCATATCTTGAAAAAGAATATGAACCACTTTTGAAGGGAACTAAGTCGACTAACCAGGTTATTACTAAATCGAATGGTAATATCCAGCAGACTAAGACTGTTTATAATGGTCAAGCCGGTGCCAGCTTAATGTTAACGATTGACGCTAAGTATCAAAAGCAAGTACAGGCTACTTTGAAACGGGTTTACAGTACAGCTGTTGGTAACGGTGCAGCAAGATACTCTAATGGTGCCTATGCCGTGGCGATGAATCCTCAGACTGGTGCTTTGCTAGCTGTAGCCGGGATTAATCGAAACACGAACACTGGTAAAACGACTGATAATGCTTTAGGTGTAATTAACCAATCCTTTGTTATGGGATCAGTTGTTAAGGGGGCTACTGTTGGTGGTGGATTAATTAATAAGGTTATTACTCCCGAAAACAATACTTTGCCTGATACGGCAATTTATTTGCCAGGTTCACCAGTTAAAAAGTCAGTTTATCCAGTTGGTACTTTCAGTTCATTGGATGCTGAAACAGCGCTGGAAGTCTCCAGTAATATTTACATGATGCACTTAGCAATGAAATGGGTTAAGGCTAGTTATGTACCGAAGAGCTACATTCGTATGCCAAACGATGCCTTTGACATTTTACGGCGTAATTTTGCTATGTTTGGCTTAGGTCAAAAGACAGGCGTTGACCTACCTGGTGAAGTGTCAGGAATTGAAGGTAAGTCATTTAATGACAAGGGTAATATTCTTTCCGGTTCTGTACTTGACCTAGCTTATGGTAACTATGATGCTTATACACCAATTCAATTAGCTCAATATGTGTCAACTATTGCTAATGGTGGTAAGAGATTGCAACCTTATATTGTGCAATCAGTTGGTAAAACTAGCAAAGATGGCAAGAAGATTTACATTAGCTACAATAAGAAGCCAAATGTCCAACAAGTAATTCCTTGGACGCTTGCGGAACTTAATGTAGTTCAAACAGGGTTCTATCGTGTTGTTCACGGTACGAATGGTTGGGGAACTGCTCACCCATTGAAGAATGTTAAGCCATCAATTTCTGGTAAGACTGGTACTGCACAAACTTTCTACTATGATGCTGAACACCCTAATAGAAAGCACAATATCGAATTGATTAACGCAACCTTTATTGGCTATGCTCCATCGAAAAATCCAAAATTAGCAGTGGCGGTTGTTTTCCCAGGATTAGACCCTGATGGTGAAGGAACATACACATTGCAAGTTGCCAAAGCAATGGTACAAGATTATTTCAAACTTCATTCAACAAAATAAAGAATAATACTGGTCAAACAGCTTGAAAAATGCTATTCTAGTACAGTCAGAATAAAAGTGTAGGTGGTGAAAAAAATGGCAGATAACATCATTTTAGAATGCACCGAATGTGGCGATAGAAGTTACTTATCTAAGAAGAACAAGCGTAAGCATCCGGAACGTTTATCCTTAAAGAAGTATTGCCCAGTTGAAAGACGCGCAACACTTCACCGTGAAACTAAGTAATAAACCAAGATAGCAGGCTACGTGCCTGCTATTTTTTGTTTTTTGGACAAAAAGATGGAAAAATCAGAATTAAGAAAAGAACAAATCAGTAAATTAAAAGAATTTGCCAATACTAAAGAAAAAAGAGCAGAAGATGCGATTTTATTAGAGAAATTAATGTCGACAGATCTAATTAGAAGAAGTCAGACGATTGGGGTAACTGCTTCTTTACCACTAGAAGTAGATACTTCTGAATTAATTGCTCGTTTGTGGGATAAAGGAAAAGAAGTTTATCTGGCAAAGGCACGAAGCGATCAAAATCATACTTTAGGCTTTTTACGCTATACGTATATGAGCAAATTGGTAAAATCTAAATTCGGTGTGGAAGAAGTCGCCGATGAAGATGCGAAAATCAATAATGATTTGGATTTAGTCATTGTGCCAGGTTTAGCCTTTGCCTTAGATTCGCATATTCGACTTGGCTTTGGTGGAGGTTATTATGATCGCTTTTTGGCTAAGCATGATCCTAAAACTGTTGCTTTAGCCAATAGCAAGATGACGTTCGATACTAGCATTTGGCCTATCGAAAAAACCGATATTCCGGTTCAAACAATTGTTACTCCTGATAAAATTTATTAAAATAGTCACAATGACGAAGATAAGGGGGATTAAATGAATACTCAACGAAAAATTAACCTCTCACAATCATTTGTGACTTTAGGAATTTTAGTAGTTTTATTAATAGTCTTTTTAGTTGAAGTGTTTTTAGGTGGCTCAGAGAATACCAATGTCTTGATGAAAATGGGAGCCATGAATAATTTTGCCGTGGTGGCTGGACACCAATGGTGGCGCCTATTTATGGCCCAGTTTTTGCATATTGGCATCATGCATTTGGTTTCTAATGCCATTATTATTTACTACATGGGGCAGTATATGGAGCCCTTAATGGGACATGTGCGCTTTTTAGTGACTTATCTTTTAGCTGGGGTCGGCGGCAATCTAATGAGCTTGGCTTTCAGTGCTGATCGCGGCTTAAGTGCTGGTGCCTCAACAGCTTTATTTGGTTTGTTTGGGGCAATGACTGCCATTGGCTTGCGCAATTTGCATAATCCAATGATTGCTTTTTTAGGTCGACAAGCCTTTGTCTTAGCTTTGATTAACTTAGCGCTTGATATTTTTGTGCCTGAGATTGATATCTGGGGTCATATTGGTGGCTTAATTGCTGGCTTCTTATTAGCGATTATCTTGGGCGATCGTGTAATGAAGACCTACAATCCTAAGTGGCGCGTATTGGCTGCTGCAGTGTTAGTCGTATATGTTGTTTGGACGGTTAGAACAGGAATGATAATTAATTTCTAATGAAAACTCTCTACGATGTACAACAATTATTAGAAAAATACGGAATTTTGGTTCATGTTGGCAAAAGAATTTGGGATATTGAATTAATGGCTTTAGAGCTCGACAATATCAATCGTGCCGGTCTGATTGACCAACATGATTATTTGATTGCCAAGATGATTTTGAGTCGAGAACATCGAATTGAAGTCAAAAATGAACAAAAAAAGGCGCTCAAAGATCCGAAAAATGATAGCCAGTAAATTAGTTTAGCGGTATCATAATAGATGTAAGTTTTTTATGAAAGGGCAGATTTAGTTTATGTCGAGTTTTTTAATTGTCTTAGATTTAGTTTTATTAGTCATTATTTTAGTCATGGTTGGTATCTGGGCTTGGAATAAAATTCAAGCTAAATCAATCGGTGGCGAATTGACTAATGAAGAATTTAAAGAAGGCATGCGTAAGGCACAAATTATTGATCTGCGTGAAAAAGAACCGTTTAAACGCAAGCATATTGATGGCGCTCGCAACTTGCCATATACCATGCTTAAGTATCAATATACTGAGCTTAGAAGCGACTTGCCAGTTTATCTTTACTCAGATTCAAAGACCATTACTTTGAGAGCTGCCCGTTTTTTAAAGAAAAAGGGTTTTGTTTCTATCCATTGGCTTAAAGATGGCTTTGAAGCTTGGGATGGTAGAACTAAGAAGTCAAAATATTAAATGAAAAGAAGACGCATTTGGAGGGGGGTAACTCTAATGCGCTCTTTTTTTGTATCAAAATTAAGAAAGGTGATGGGGATGAAAAAGGTACTAGCGATTGTAGGACCAACAGCTATCGGTAAGACAAACTTGGCGATTGATTTAGCTAAAAGGTTGAACGGCGAGATTATTTCTGGCGATTCCATGCAGGTTTACCAAGAAGTGGCAGTGGGAACTGCAAAGGCAACTGCAGAGGAACAGGCGCAAGTGAAACACTACTTAGTTGATACGCAATCCGTTTTTGACGAGTATTCAGTTAAAGATTTTGTGGATCAAGCAACAAAAGCGATTGAAGAGATTAGCCAAAAAGGTAAGTTACCAATTATTGCAGGCGGGACAGGTTTTTATGTTAATGCTTTATTGAATAAGATGCAGCTAGGCGAGAAAACTCCAGAAGAGCGTAGCGTTTCGCAAAAGTGGGAAAACTACCTCAAGGAAAAAGGCGCAGAAAAATTGTGGCAGGTCTTGAATGAGCAAGATCCTAAGGCGGCAGAAAAAATACCAGTAGCCAATAGTCGCAGAACTATGCGAGCATTGACTGTGATTGAGCGTACAGGCAAAAAGTTTTCAGAGCAACAAAAGCAGATCGAGCCGCGTTATGATTACTTGATTATTGGCTTGAATTCTGACCGTCAAGAGATATATCGCAGGATTAATTTGCGTGTTGATAAGATGATGGAGCAAGGGATGCTCGATGAAGCAAAATTTATTTATCAAAATCGAGCACGAGAGTATCAGGTCTTGCAAGCAATTGCGTATAAGGAATTTTTCCCTTATTTTGAAGGGCAAGAGACGCTAGAGCATTGCATTGAAGATTTAAAGACAGCTTCGCGCCGCTATGCTAAACGTCAATTGACTTATTTTAGAAATAAATTACCAGTAGTTTGGTTTGATCCGTTAGATGATCCGGGTTGCGAACAAAAGATATTGAAGAAAGTCAAGGAATGGAAAAATGAATAATTTGCCAGAAAAATTACAAAAAATTGTTAAAGAAGTTGATCAACAGATCGCACCTAAACTGGCTGAGATTGAAGATCAAATTGTTTATAATACGGCTAAAGTTTTGGCGGCTTACCAAGCTAATGATGTCGCTGAAGCTGACTTGAATGGGGCTAATGGCTATGGCGACGATGATATGGGAAGAGATAAGCTAGATAAGATCTATGCTCAAGTTTTTCAAACTGAAGATGCGGTAGTTCGGCCTCAATTTGTTTCAGGTACGCACACCTTGTTTGTAGCTCTAGCAGGTAACTTGAAATACGGCGATACGCTAACTTATTTAACTGGACAGCCTTACGATACTTTGCAAAAAGTGATTGGCTTGACTGATGATAAGCGTGGTACTTTAGTCGAGCGCGGCGTGCATTTTTCATATGTGCCGTTAACCGATGATGGGTTAGTTGATTATGACGAGGCTGAAAAGGTTCTTAAACGTGATCAGCCTAAGATCGTTGCCATTCAACGTTCACGTGGCTACTCCACCAGAAAGACCTTTACAGTTGATCAGATTAAGGACATGATTGCCTTTGTTAAACGGGTCAGCCCTAAGAGTATTGTCTTTATTGACAATTGTTATGGCGAATTTTCGGAAAAACATGAGCCAACTGAGTATGGTGCTGACTTAATGGCAGGATCGCTGATTAAGAATGCTGGTGGTGGTCTAGCTAAGACCGGTGGTTATATTGTTGGTAAAAAGGACCTGGTTGAAAATGCAAAACTTGCATTGACTGCTCCAGGCTGCACCGATGAGGGCGCCACTATTGGCAATTTGCATGACTTTTATGAAGGCTTTTTCTTGGCTCCTAATGTTACCGGTATGGCTGAAAAGGGAATGATTTTTGCGGCTGCTTTGTTTGCCAAAATGGGCTTGAATGTTACCCCAGCTTGGGATGAGAAGCGAAGCGATATTATTGAGACAATTATTTTTGGTGATCCTGATAAGATGGTTAAATTTGTGCAAGAAGTACAGAAAAACTCACCGATTGATTCCTTTGTAACGCCTGAAGCTGTGCATATGGAGGGCTACGAAGATAAGATTATTATGGCTGCTGGTAATTTTGTTTCGGGTTCAACTATTGAATTTTCAGCGGATGGTCCAATTAGACCACCTTATGCGGTTTATATGCAGGGTGGCTTGACTTATGCGCATGACAAAGTAGCTATTATTAACGCGGTTCGTGATACTTTTTTTAACAAAAAATAAAATTTAAAAATAATCACTAGACCAATTTGACTTTTTAAAATTGGTCTGCTATTGTATTAAACAGTTCTAGGAGATAAGAATAAATCATAGGACCATACCAATTTAATATTTTTTGTTTTTATAGGTGAATTAACTATGAGTAAACAATATACTGCAGAAGAAATTAAGCAAGAAGTTGAAGACAAGGACGTTAGATTTTTACGCTTGGCCTTCACTGATATTAACGGTACTGAAAAGGCCGTTGAAGTACCTAAGAGTCAATTAGATAAAGTTTTGACTAATGACATTCGCTTTGATGGTTCTTCAATTGATGGCTTTGTTCGTCTTGAAGAAAGTGACATGGTTTTATATCCAGACTTCTCAACTTGGACAGTATTGCCATGGGGTGACGAACACGGTGGTAAGATTGGTCGTTTGATTTGTTCAGTTCACACCACTGATGGCAAGCCATTTGCTGGTGATCCAAGAAATAACTTGAAGCGTGTTCTTGGTGAAATGAATGAAGCTGGATTCGACACTTTTGATATTGGTTTTGAAATGGAATTCCATCTTTTCAAGTTAGACGAAGATGGCAATTGGACTACTGAAGTTCCAGATCATGCTTCATACTTTGACATGACTTCAGACGATGAAGGTGCAAGATGCCGTCGTGAAATCGTTGAAACTCTTGAGGGCATGGGCTTTGAAGTTGAAGCAGCTCACCACGAAGTAGGTGATGGTCAACAAGAAATCGACTTTAGATTCGATGATGCTTTGACTACTGCTGACAGATGCCAAACCTTTAAGATGGTAACGCGTGCAATTGCTAGAAAGCACGGTTTGTTTGCAAGCTTTATGGCTAAGCCTGTTCAAGGTCAAGCTGGTAACGGGATGCACAACAACATGTCATTATTTAAGAATGGCAAGAACGTCTTTTATGACAAGGATGGCGAATTCCACCTTTCAAATACTGCTCTTTACTTCTTGAATGGTATTTTGGAACATGCTCGTGCCATTACTGCAATTGGTAACCCAACCGTTAACTCATACAAGCGTTTAATTCCAGGTTTTGAAGCTCCAGTTTACATTGCTTGGGCTGCTAAGAACCGTTCACCACTTGTACGTATTCCAAGTGCTGGTGAAATCAATACTCGTTTGGAAATGCGTTCAGCTGATCCAACTGCTAACCCATACTTGTTACTTGCTGCATGTTTAACTGCTGGTTTGAATGGTATTAAAGAACAAAAGATGCCAATGAAGCCAGTTGAAGAAAACATCTTTGAAATGACTGAAGAAGAAAGAGCAGAACATGGTATTAAGCCATTACCAACTACTCTTCACAACGCAATTAAGGCCTTCAAGAAAGATGATTTAATTAAGAGCTCATTAGGTGATCACTTAATGCACAGCTTCATTGAATCAAAGGAATTAGAATGGTCTAAGTACTCACAATCAGTTTCAGATTGGGAACGTCAACGTTACATGAACTGGTAAAAATAAATAAGTAATTGGAAAATCTCGTGGTGATTGAGGCCACGAGATTTTTTTGTAAAGTATAGATTTTTCCAAAGCATATCTAATCGTAATTAGTCTAATTACGATTAGATAAGTGAACTTATGGATAAGTTTTTAAATCTAGTAGGATAAACTTTTACCAAAAATCAAAAAATATTCTCTTCAAAGAAGAGCAAACTGCTATATAATTGTAATAATGACCGGACTGGTATCCCTAATTAGTTTAGGGATACTTTTGTGTTAATGAGAATGTATTGGAGTCGATGGAATGAGAAATAAGACATTAGTAGCATTTTGTTTGATAGCTGCAATGATCAATTTAACTGCTTGCCAATCGCAAAAGCAGACTAATAATCGCCAAACTATTGAAAAATCTGGTGTGACTCAGAAACAGACTCCCAAAAGATTAATTGTTAAGAGTATGTCAGATACTGAAAAATCTAGTGCAATCTCAATTTATGGATCGATGAAATATGGGGATGCATGGAAGACTGCATATAGTGATGCCAAGAAAAATCGTTTGAGCATTAGTGTAAAAAATCGAACTGGTTTTAATTGGATAAAAAAAGGTAGAGGCTACATTTATGAAGTAACTGGCAATGGTCAAGAAAATAATGCTTTTTATACAATGAAAAGTGAAACCGTATATTTTTATAATCAGAAGAAAAATTTAGGTGTAGCAAGTTTATCTGAAATAGCTTCATATTTAAATGAACATAATCAAGTAAAAGCTGTAGAAAAATTAGCAACTAAGACTACTTTGGCTGCTGAAGTTACATCTGACAAATATGGGGTTAAGGGTGACGATGGCCTAGCATTAGTTCCAACGAGACTTTGGGGTACTTGGTACAACTATAAAGGAAAGAAGTTAGTAATTACTGATCATACTGTTAATGGTGAAGAAATTCATCATATTTCTAATTCTGGTGTAGCAGCAGAATCCTTAGATCAAACGAAAAAGTGGGCTAGAGCTCGGATCGAAAATATTAATGGATTAAATTGCTATCATGTTCAAACATTGAATGCCCAAGATTTTGGCTTACTTTATTCTGTCCAAAAAGATAATGGCAATACGGCAGTAGTAACTTATAGCGTTGATACAGGTCATTATACGGCTACTTATTGGAAGAGCACCAAGATAGCCAAGGAACACCGAAATGCAGAATTTAAGACTTTAAATTAATATTTGTAAAGAAGTATTAAAATAATTGCAATGAACAAGAAGTATAATTTTTGTAAAATAATCATGTAAGAAGTTGGCGGATCGTATTTTTTATAATACTATTAAGCAAAGAGATAGAATTATTGAAAGAAAAGGGGATTCCTTTTGAAAAGTAAATTAACTGTTTTGGTTGCAATTTCAGCTGCTTTAACTTTAGCAGGATGTAGCCAAAGTACACAAGGTAATAGTAATTCACAATCACAGTCAGAAAAATCAAGTCAAGTTTCTAAGAGTAACTCAGAAAAAACTGGCACCTCAGAATCAAGTAACAGTCAAAACTCAGCAAAATTATCTGCTGAGAATATGGACTATAAGACGCAGGTTAGTGCAATCTCTGTCTATGCTGCACAAAAGTATGGCGACACTTGGGAAATTGCAGTTAATGCTGCCAAAAATGGTAATTTAGGTGTTGCGTTCAGAACCAAAGCCGCAACAGGTATTACTTCTGATAACTCAGGATATGTTTATGAGGTCTCCGGTACCGGTAAAAGCAGTAATGCTCGTTACATGCTAAACGGAGATGGAGCACAAAAGAAAATTACTATTTTTGTTAAGCAAAGAAACCTTGGTACTGTAACTTTACAAGATGTAGTTGATTACATTAATAAAAATAATGATGTTGATCTAGTTCAAAGCTTGGCTAAAAATGCCAAACTAGATGTTAAACTTGAAGGCGATAATGACAATGCAGCTGGTGCTAAGGAATCTGCTAGTGCCGTAATTCCATCAAGCTTGCAAGGTACTTGGTACACTGCAGATACTGGCAATGGCAATATCGATACTTTGACTGTAACTGCTAATAAGATCAATGATGAAGCTGGTTTTAGCATGGATGTAAAGGCTAAAAATTCAGGTTCATCAACTAGTTCAGGCTATATGAAACAAGCTACTATTAATGGAATTAATTTCTATAGTTTTACTAATATGGGTCAAGAACCAGGTCAAGGCAGTACATATTTGGCACCGCATACTGAAAATGGTCAAAGTGTAATTGTTTCAGCTAACTCTAAGGGAACAACTAATGCTGTCTACTGGAAGAGCGAAGCCTTGGCTAAGCAAAACTCCAACAAGCAATTTAGCGATCTACAGTATTAAAAGTGAATAAAATAGGCTCTTTGTCAAATGGTGTTGATAAAAGTCAATTAAAAATTAAATAATAGGGAAAGGCATTAGGCTGCTAAATAGTAGTCTGATGCTTTTTCTTTAATAATGGCATCCTTTTCTTCTAGCTTGATTCTGGTTACTAGATGATTGAAGTTAGCGTAACCGTAGGCAGTACGTTCAATCTGTTTAATCTTACGGTTGGTTCCTTCAAGGCAACCGTTTGATTCATCGAACTTAGCAGCGTTGAGAATATCATGTAGATTACGTTTGAAAGTATTTAAAGTGGTGTGCATCATATTGCCAACATGATCTTTGCTTTGAATTAGGTTTCGTAACTTCTTGGTATCTCTATCTTTTAAAGCTTTACTGATATCTTGCATAAGGTTATAAGTATTTTCAAGCTTATTGTTTAAAGAAAGCCCATCAGCCACGATTTGTTCTTGAGTTAGGGTATCTTTTAATCTGGATTGATAGCATGGCTTAACTTTTTCCAGGTCATCAAAAGGCTTAAGATAAAGTTTCCAGTAATATTTAAGCAGGTTGTATTCCCATGAACCTTTTTTGTGCTTCTTCATTTCTTGAATGCGACAGGAATTAAAGGAACGGTTAAGCATCTGAACGATATGGAAACGGTCGAGGATTACTTGAGCATTAGGAAAAAGCTCCTTAGCCATAATGTCATAAATAGTAATTAAGATCCATAGTTACAGTCTTAACCTTGTTTCTTACGGTTATTGGGAAACGTTTAAAGTAATTGATAATATCTTTTTTTAATCTGGTAGGCAGTACCTTAACTATTTTGTGCGTGTGACCATCAATGGCAATAAAGTGCAGCTGTCTGTCAACGCCTCTGAATTCATCAAAAGCCAGGTATTCCGGCAGCCAGTCGGTATCTTCAAAGGAAGACGGACTATATTTCTCTAGTACGCGTTGCACGGTATTGGCTGAAGTTGAAGTTTGTCTGGCAATGCTCTTCATGAACCAGTCTTCGGTTAAAGAGCCAATAATTTTACGCTTGGTGGCATTAGAAATACAGCAGTATTTATCTACTAGTTCCGTTTGAGCCATCGAATTCGTCTGACAATTACGGCAGATAATTCTTTCTTTAGCTATTCTGATAAAGCCAGGTAGACTAGCATCTAAAGCAGGATAACGCACATTTGAATATAGGTGACCATTATGTACGATGGTATCTGAGCCGCAGTTTAAGCAATGGTCTAAATGTACAATAGCGTGGTAGAACTTGGCTTCACGATTACGATATTTGCCAGTTGAGATATCCAAAAATTCTAACAAAGGGTCTTTAATATTCAGAGAAAATTTAATACAATCATTGCAAGAGGACATAAGCAATTCACCTTAATTTCTAAAGAGTGGTATCAAAGGACATTATGCAGTGAGGCTTGTGCCTCTTTTTTAATGCAAAAAATCCTATTGATAGAATATCATAGAAATCTATCAACAAGATTTATCATAGAACCAAAAATTCTAACTACGATGCAGTAGTAAAGTCACATCGCAATATCGATCAACTAAGAAAGCCAGTGTAGGTAAGTTAACCTATGCTGGTTTTTGGTTTACTAATATTTTAGCTAATAATTTGCACATGATTTATTGCTTCCAAAGGCAACTTAGATCCTGATACAATAATTGTTTCTTGATCGTAATAACCTTCCACAAAGCCTTTAATATCAGGTGATAAATTACCATTTTCATCTAGGTCTTTTAGTTGAAGTGAGATCAGTCTATGATTACAAAAGGAATCTAGCAGAATTTCACTAATTTTATCGACAGTCATTTCAGACTTTTTAAAATAATTAGTATTTCTTTCAATATTGCTCTTGCTAATTTTTACAGTATGATCACTCAAAAAGAAACCAGACCATTTCTTCATGCCAGAATCCTGATAATTACGAAAGAACTCATCTAGTTTTTGGTCGAATGCATTTTTATTCATAAGCATTACCACCATTATGTCCACCAACTAATTTGCTACGCTGGATAGCTGTTGCACCTTTGGATAGACTGGATGCTTTAACTACTGCCGAAAAGCCGTACTTTTTACGCAATTTGTCTACTACATGGTCAAGCTTGTATCTTTTGATCTGTAGTTCTGGATCTTCCAGGATATTTAACTGCATACTGTGGTCGGGAACGAGCTCGCTATAGCTAACGCCAATACAGCGTACAGCTTCACCTCGCCAATTTTTTCTAAAAATAGCTAGTAAAGTTTGTACAAGTTCATGATTAACATTAGTTGGAGTGATTTTTCTTTGAACATTAAAACCATCACGATCATTATCATAATCTAGTTCTGAAAGGGAGAAGCCAATATAAAGACTGACCTTGCCTGCACACAAATTATGTGCTCGAATTCTAGCTCCAACTTGTTCGCCGATTTCTCGAATGACAATTTCGATTTCTCGTTGCTGAGAATAGTCCCTTTGTAAAACCTGTGAGTTGCCATAGCTTTTAGTTTTTGGGTGATACTTATGACTGATAATACTGCGATCAACGCCCCAGCTTTCCGCAAATAGCTGCTCACCAATAATACCAAATTCTTTCTTGAGAATGGCTGGATCAGTGTGCGCCAGTTGGTAGACATTATTAATGCCAATTCTACGTAAATGATTAGCAGTGCGAGTATTAATGCCCCAAACGTCTTCTAATTTTGGAATACGCCAGATCGTATCTGGAACATCGATGTAATGCCAGAAGGCAACCATAGATTTATTGTGCTTAGCCTCATTGTCCATGGCAAGTTTAGCTAATAAGGGATTTTCACCAATACCACAAGTTGTATAAAGCCCTAGAGTATCGTGAATATCTTTTTGAATTTTATGAGCAACATTATATGGATCATTACCAAATAGTTTCCAAGAGGTTGTCATATCAATCATGCCTTCGTCGATTGAGTACATATGAATATCTTCATCAGCTGCATATTTACGAAAAATATCGAGTACCTGCATGCTGCGTTTGATATAAAGATTCATATGTGGATCAACTAGCATTAAGTCTGGTGCTTCTTTTTTAGAGGGTAAGTTTCTAGCTCTCATGACATTGTGTAGGTTATATTTTTTCTTAGCTAGAGGAGAAGCAGCCATAATCAAGCCTGATCCCCAGGGAGCATCTGGCTGTCTTGAAATAACCACTAGGCAAGCTTTCATAGGATTAAGGCCTAATCGTAGGGCTTCGCATGATGCGAAAAAGCTTTTGTTATCAATCATAAAAATAATACGATGAGGTTCGTACTTGAAATCATACATAATACCGTCCGCCTTTAGTAAACTGCACGAACTAACGTGCGCACATTTATATTATATAAACTTTTGTTCGTGCGAACAAGTGGGCATTTTAGAAAAGTCAATAAATCAACAATTTAATGATATTGTTGATTGTTGGCTTTTTTGTTATTTTAGTAAAATTAAAAAAATATAAAATAAATATTGCTTATCTAAAAAATAGATGATATTATTTGTTAAATTTCTTTAACGAGATTTAATAAAACTTACAAAATTAGATAGGGGATGCAAGTATGAGCAATTTAACAAATCCAAATGATCATAAAGATCTGTCGTTTTTATTTAAATCAGTGGATCGATTGGCAGCTTTAGAAACACAAAAGAAGGCCGATACGATTATTAGTGTTCGCAAGAAGTGGGTAGCTGCTGCCATGATTGCTCTTGCTTCTGGATCTACCGTTTTATTAACTAGTAATACTGCTAATGCTGCAACTTCAGATGCTAACTCTGAAGTGCAGGTAACAGCACAAAATCAAAACACAACAGAGAATAAGACGCAAGCTAGAGATACAGCTAATAGCCATGATACTGAACAAAATGCTACAGTGCAGGCTAATTCATCTCAACAAAGTAATCAAGAAACTAATACAGCTGATCAGAACAATACACCGGAAAATAATAATCAAGTACAAGCACCGGCCAATCAGGCTGATCATGTTAAAGGAAATGTTCAATCTGCATGGGACCAAGGGTATAAAGGTCAAGGTACTGTCGTAGCTGTTATTGACTCAGGAGCTGATCCAAGCCATAAGGATTTTCAAACAATGCCTGAAAATCCTAAGCTTTCAAAGGATGATATTCAAAAAAAGATTGAACAGCAGGGGTATGGGAAGTACGTAAATGAAAAGTTCCCATATGTTTATAACTATGCCGATAGAGACAATGATTACATTACTTCTGATGACACTAACTCAAATGATTCTCCTCATGGTCAACACGTTTCAGGTATCATTGCTGCTGATGGAAAACCAGATGGTAATAAAGAATACGTTGTCGGTGTTGCTCCAGAAGCTCAATTGATGCAATTGCGTGTTTTCGGTCAGTTTTCAGATGAAAAAACTGATGATGTTGCTAAGGCTATTTACGATGCTACTAATTTAGGTGCGGATGTAATTCAAATGTCCCTTGGTCAAGGTGTTGCAGATCAGCAATTAACTAATATTGAACAAAAAGCTGTTCAATATGCAATTGATCATGGTGTGTTTGTTTCAATTTCTGCATCAAATAATGGTCATTCAGGTTCAGTTGATAATACAAGTAATGTGACTTCTGTAGAAAGTTATGAATCTGGAAGTGCAGATGGTAATTATGAACCACTTAATTCAAGTACAGTGGCCAATCCTGGTGCCTCTAAAAATGCATTAACAGTTGCTGCAGAGACTTCAGCTACTGGTAAAGATAGTGACATGGCTGGATTTTCATCTTGGGGACCGGTACAAGACTTTACTTTAAAACCTGATTTGGCTGCTCCAGGGTATCAAGTCGTTTCTACCGTCAACAATAATAATTACCAAACAATGAGTGGAACCTCAATGGCTGGTCCATTCGCAGCAGCAAGTGCTGCACTGGTAATGCAACGGCTAAAGAAGACTAATCCTGAATTAAAAGGAGCGCAGTTGGTTGCTGCTACTAAAGCTCTTTTAATGAACAGTGCTAAACCTCAAACGCAAAATGGGTATACTACACCTGTTTCTCCACGTAGACAGGGTGCCGGACAAATCGATGTTGGTGCTGCGACTTCGAATCCAGTTTATGTAATTGCTGATGATGGAACAAGTTCAGTCTCACTTCATCAAGTTAAAGAAAACACGCCATTTACTTTAACTTTCCATAATCTAACGGACCAAGAACAAGTTTATACTTTTGATGACTTTGGTGGTGGATATACTGAACAAAGGGATAGCAATACTGGAGTTTATCATGATGTTCAATTAGCGGGTGCACGTGTTTATGGTGAAAATTCATTTAGTTTAGCTCCTAAAGAAACTAAACAGGTTACGTATTCTTTAAATCTAAATGGCTTAAACAACAATCAATTAGTAGAAGGGTTTTTAAGATTCACCAATACTAATGATAAATCTACGGTTTCAGTACCATATTTAGCTTACTATGGTGACTTAACCAGTGAAAATGTTTTTGATCAAAATGCTAATGAAGCACACTCCGACATCCAGGAAAATCGATTCGTTAATGAGCAAAACTATCCTCGTGGTGTTGCTGATCAAGAATCATTAAAGCAACTTGTTAATGTAGAAGGAGATTACAACTGGCAAGAAGTTGCAAAATTGTATGAAAGCGGAAAGGTAGCTTTCTCACCAAATAACGACAATAAGAGTGATCTTCTTAAACCATATACTTATTTGAAACAAAATGTTAAGGATTTAAAAGCTGTGGTCCTTGACGCTCAAGGTAATGTCGTAAGAGTTGTTGCAGATGTGCAAGGTGTAGATAAGTCTTATGATGAAAACGGAGTAACTAAAGATACAAGCTTATCAGTTTCAATGAGAGATAATCCTGATGCGTTTGAATGGGACGGCAAGGTATATAATAGTAAAACTGGTCAAATGGAAGTTGCTAAAGATGGTAATTATACTTATAGATTAGTAGCTACATTTTGGAATGAAGGACCTCATCAAGTGCAAACTGCAGATTTCCCTGTAGTAATTGATACTGTTGCACCAACATTGTCTAATGTGAAATATGATGAAGCCACGAATACTTTAAGCGGTGAATACCAAGATACTGGGGCTGGCTTTACTAATTATTCATATGCGACAGTTACAGTTAACGATAAAGTCTTCGGCTATAAACTTAGTGATAGCCAGTCGGCTTTTGATAATGCTGAAAAGACAAAAGGATATTTCAGTTTTGCTTTGGACAAGAATGCGGTTGCTGCGTTATCAAACGCTGAAAATAAGGTAAGTGTTGCCTTGAGTGATGTGGCTGATAATACTGCAGTTTACAGTGTTGATGTAGCAGGAAAAGATATTAATGAACCTGCAGTCAGTGTTTGGAATGCTACTAATGGATTAGCATTTGATCAAAGTTCTACTAGTTACAATAATGATACTAAGACTTACACGTTAATTGGTGGAGCAAATCAAGATTTCTATTTGAATGGTAAATTAGTTCAGGTTCAAAATGGTCAGTATTCTGTTCCCGTTGATGTCAATTCAACTAACTTGGTATTTAGCACTGATGCTGCTGGTAAAAATGTGTTAAAGAATTTCTCAACTGTAACTCCAAAAGCATTCTTTAATTGGCAAGTTACTGACACTTTTGCAGGTAACTTTGGTGTTTCAATCAACTCTGTTGAAACTAATCGAAAAGATGATGTAGTTGTTCAAGCTGCTGTACCTAAAGGCGAAAATATCCAAGCTTTTGCCAAAGATTACTTTACAGGTGAATTATATACAGGTGAAGTTAACGATGGAGTAGCAACTTTCCATGTACATACTTCAATTAATGGTGGCAGGCGTGCATTATTAACTGGTTGGACTGTTGTTAATGGACCATCTTATAATGATAAGCAAGAAACTAGTCAAAGAGGCGTAGCAAGTTCAAATCACCTAGGTGTTTACTATGAAGTAGATGCAGCTGATCGTCCAGTTTATACTAACCGTAATCAGCTAGGTGTTGAAGTAAAAGACGAGGCAGCAAATGTGGATACATTTGGTCCAGGAGCATATCCAGGACATGCTCCATCTGATTTAACAACTAGAACAGCTTCTAATCCAAACATTCATTTTGATTATATGAATGATAATG
This sequence comes from Lactobacillus sp. UMNPBX15, assembly GCF_002553785.1. NCBI lineage: Bacteria > Bacillati > Bacillota > Bacilli > Lactobacillales > Lactobacillaceae > Lactobacillus > Lactobacillus sp. UMNPBX15. The sequence continues at coordinate 29,557 of NZ_PCYV01000007.1, read as the reverse complement.
ATACCACTCGTTTTGGTCAAAACGCAGTATTAAAGGGTTACTATGATCCCACTACAATGAAGTTTACGGTAACTGGTAATGTAGACGATAATGTAACTAGCTTAACTGTCTTGAGTGATAGTTCCAATGAAAATGACCCTGCAAATCAAGTTAAACTAGATCAAAATGGTAAGTTTAGCTTTGCCGTGACTGCAAATAGTACTGGTCAACGTCCAATTGCTTATCTTTATAGGACGAAGGACGGTCAAACTGTTCGTGGTACATTAAATCTTATCTTAGACACAGTAAAACCAACTCTTGAAGTCAACCAAGTTAATGGTAATGAACTTGAGCTTTGGACTAATAATCCTAAATTTGTTTTATCAGGTAAGGTAAATGATAACTTGGATGGTTATAGACTCTACGTTAATGGTAATAACATTTATCGTGAATTCTTAAACTCAGGTTATAATCGTTTAGAAGGTTTGAATACTGATACAGAGTTTACAAATCCATATGGCGATCATGAATTTGAGCAAGTTGAAAATCTTAACGATAATAATGATCAACCGACTACTCATATCTTTACTGTTAATGTAGTAGATCAGGCTGGAAATACCGTCACCAAGAAGCTAACTGTGCATTTTGATCCTAACTATGTTGTACCTACAGACAATACAGATGTAGTAGTTGACACTAGCACGAGTGACACAGATGGAGTTACTGAAACAAAACCAATTGATCCTTTAGTAGGTAAATCATTTAAATTATTGCATAATGCATATCTTTATGATCAAAATGGTGAAGTTGTTTTGACTGATGTTGAGAATGCTAAGAGCTTGCTCAAAAAAGGACAGACAATCGTTGCATTGGATAATGCTAAAGTAACATTTATCAATGGCGTTAAGTTTTATAGAGTAGGCAACAATACTTTTGTTAAAACGGCAAATACTGTTCTTCAAGCACCTAAGAGACTCAAGCTGACTCACAATGCTTATGTTTACGATCAAAAAGGTAATGTTGTCAAAAAGCATGGCAAGAAAGTTTTACTTAAGAAGAATCAATGGATTAGTGCATTGAACAATGCAGATAAATATGTAATCAAGGGTAGGTTATATTACAAATTAGCTGATGGTCAATTTGTAAAAGTGGCTAATACTGTTACTAAAAAAGCTAAGTTACGAAAAACTGTAGTGAGTTAGAAATACAGATAAATAGTCAAGTATTGTAATTTTGCAATGCTTGACTATTTTTGTGCTTGTAGTTTGTTTTGAATTTTCTTCTGTCTATGACGAATAAGCTTAACGATTTCAAAGTACATTTTTTGGAGAATAACATATTAGCACATAAGCGAGAAACTAAACTAATGAGAAGAATTTAGTTATAATATTTATGTAAGCGATTTCTGTAAAAGTAGATTAAAAATCTAAACAAAGAAAGAAGGGTACTTGATGAAGAAAATTATTAATGATCCACACGATGTGGTGCCAGAAATGGTTGATGGAATGACTAGATCATATCCGCAATATATTGAAAAAATTGAAGGAACTGAAGCTGTTGTTCGCGCAGATAAAGCATCAATGAAAGATAGAGTCGGAATTATCAGTGGTGGCGGATCGGGTCATGAACCCACTCATGCTGGTTTTGTCGGTAAAGGGATGCTCAGTGCAGCTGTTTGCGGTCAGGTCTTTACTTCACCTACGCCAGATCAAATATATGCAGCTATTAAAGCTGTTAACCGGGGTAAAGGCGTCTTCATGGTTGTTAAAAATTATTCAGGTGATGTCATGAACTTTGACATGGCTAAGGATTTAGCAAGTATGGATAATATTCCTGTTAAGTCAATCGTAGTTGATGACGATATTGCTGTTGAAAATAGCCTTTATACTCAGGGAAGACGTGGAGTAGCTGGAACGATCTTCATGCATAAGATTCTTGGTGCAGCTGCTGAACAGGGAGCTAGTCTTGATGAGATTGAAGCTTTAGCTAAAAAGGTTTTACCAAATATCAAGACAATTGCTGTAGCTCTTTCTGCAGCAACTAATCCAGAAGTTGGTAAACCCGGCTTTATCCTGAAAGAGGATGAAATTGAGTATGGTGTTGGCATTCATAGTGAGCCGGGCTATCGTCGTGAAAAAATTAAGCCTTCAAAAGAATTAGTTGATGAATTAATTGGTAAATTGAACGATGAAATGCATCTTGATAGTAGCAAGAAATACGCTTGTTTAATTAACGGCATGGGTGCTACTCCATTAATGGAACAATATATTTTCTCAAACGATGTCTTAAATAAATTAGAAACTTTTGATATTGAACCTAGTTTTATGAAGGTCGGTAATTATATGACTTCAATTGATATGGCCGGTATTTCACTTACGCTTTTTGAAATTCAGGATGATAAATGGCTAGATTATTTGAATTATCCAGTTAAAACAATTGCTTGGTAGAAAGGAAAAACAATGGCATTAACTACTGATACACTAACTATTTGGATGAATAAGTTCGCTGACAAGGTTAATACAAATAAACAATATTTAAGTGATCTTGATACGCCAATTGGTGATGGAGATCATGGCTTTAATATGGATCGCGGGATGACTGCAGTTAAAGAAAAATTAGCTACTAAACCAGCTGATTTAACTTCTGGTTTTAAGACGATTGCCATGGCGTTAATTTCAACAGTTGGTGGTGCATCTGGCCCGTTGTATGGAACGGCTTTTCTAGAAATGGCCAAGAAGAGTGCCTCAACTGATGATATTGGTGAGTTGTTTGATGCTGCGCTAGCTGGAATTGAAATGCGTGGTGGCGCTAAACCAGGCGATAAGACCATGGTAGATGTCTGGAACACTTTAGTACCAGAGGTTAAGAGTGGCAATTTAACTGAAGAAAAAATCAAAGATGCTGTTGAGGCTACTAAAGATATGATTGCTAAAAAAGGTAGAGCGTCATATTTAGGTGAACGGTCCAAGGGACACATTGATCCTGGTTCTCAATCAAGCGGGTATCTTTTTGAAGCAATGCTTGAGACGGAGGGCTTGCTATGAGCTTAGGTATAACTTTGGTTTCTCATGTACCAGACATTGCTAACGGATTACCTAAATTGCTTAATCAAGTAGCAAAGGATGTGCCGATTACTGCCGCAGGTGGTACAAACGACAATGATATTGGCACTAGCATGGAAAAGATTATGACAGCGTTTGATGAAAACACTGCAGATGAAATTTTAGCTTTTTATGACTTAGGCAGTGCGAAAATGAACCTTGAGATGGCAATGGAAATGACTGATAAAAAGGTTCATCTCTATGATGCTGCTTTTATCGAGGGAGCTTATACAGCTGCATCACTTATTCAAGCAGGTGTGGGCTTAAACGATATTGAAAAGCAACTTAAACCACTAATTGTTAAAGATTAATAGAAAGAGGGCATTATGTCAGGATTCATAGGAGAGTTCTTTGGAACTTTAGTCTTAATTGTTTTGGGCACTGGTTGTGGTGCTGCAATTAATTTGCAAAAATCGTATGCTAAAGGCGCTAGCTGGCTTTATGTAACTATTGCTTGGGGCATGGCGGTTACATTCGGTGTTTATGTTGCTGCCAGTCTTGGTTCACAGGGGCACTTGAATCCCGCGGTTACCATTGGCTTTGCTAGTTTTGGCTTTTTCCCATGGAGCGAAGTTGGACCATACTTGCTGGGTCAATTTTTAGGTGCCTTTGTCGGTGCAGCTTTAGTAGCAATTCAGTTTTATCCTCATTTTAAGGCCACTAAAACATCAGAAGCAGGAAACAATGTTGGGATTTTTGCTACTGCACCAGCGATTAAGAACAATTTATTTAATTTCTTAAGTGAAACGATAGCAACTTTTATCTTTGTTTTTGCGTTACTTAACTTAGGTGATTTTGATAAAGGATTAAAGCCGATTGCGGTTGGTCTATTGATCATGGTTGTCGGTCAAGCTCTTGGCGGAACTACTGGATTCGCATTGAATCCTGCTCGTGATTGGTCGCCAAGATTAGCATATACAGTTTTACCTATTCCTAATAAGTCGTCAGCTAATTGGAGCTACGCTTGGGTGCCAATGGTGGGGCCAATTGTTGGTGGTGTTTTAGCAGCTGGTTTGCAAGCAGTTTTAAAATGAAAAAATTTCAAATAATATTCGAAGGACGAACATTTTTATGGTGTTTGTCCTTTTTTCAACTTCTAAAAAAATTTGGCGCCTTTTTTGCGTAATAAATATTAGAGGGTTAAACATCCTCAAAAAATTTTTCTAGGAGGACTTTGCATGAGCAAAGATAAAAAACTAAATGTCGCGGAAGTATTGGGCTTTACTGATGATCTGATGTTTCAGAACGTCATGAAGGATCCAGAAATTTGCCGTATGTTCTTGAATGAGGTGCTGCCACACTTGGACATTAAGGACTTAACGGTCCGCACGCAGGAAAGGATCGCATTCAATGGCTGGAGAAGGTTTCGATTCTTGATGTTTTGATCACCGATAGCCGGGGCAGGCGCTACAACGTTGAGATGCAGGTTGCCAACAAAAGAGACATGGATAAGCGCGCCAGACAGTATCTATTTAAGCTAATGGAGGATGGCTTTTTGCGGCGAAGACAAGAATATGAAGAATTGCATGCGGCTTATGTGATCTTCATCTTGCCGTTTGACCCAAAAGGAAAAGGCTTGAAGCGGTATAGTTTTGTTTATACTGCCAAAGAAGACCCATCAGTTGAACTAAATGATGGATCTGAGATAATATACTTAAACACCAAGGGAACCAAAGGTAAAGTGAAACCAGGTCTTGACGATCTTTATCGCTTGATTGAAGGCAAGCCAACTTCAAATGGTAAGTTCATTAGCCGAGTTAAGGAGACAATGAATAATTATCGCAGAACCGAAGAATGGAGGAAACACGTCATGAACACGGAAGAAGTCGCAGAAGCAGCAAAGCAGCTCGGAATGGAAGAAGGCAAGAAAGAAGGCCTGATCACCGGAGTGCAAAACTTGATTTCTGTTTTGCGTGATTATGGTGAAGACAATCAAAATATTTTACAACAGCTTAAGCAAAAGTATGGCAATACTTTCTCCGATAAGCAGTTAGAGGATTTCTTGAAGCAAAGCTAATCTTCTAATAAACCAAAATAGCGATAGTACCAACGATTGCGGTACTATCGCTTTTTTTGAAATTAAAAACCTTTTAAAATGGAGAGACATTTTGCTTGAATTTTGTTTGGCATAAAATCCTCACGAATCCCTAAAGTAGAGTAGCAATAAATCTGCTGGCTGGGTATTAATGGAATAGATTTTACTCCGGGATAGTTTTTGGCAGCTATATCCATTAAGAAACCAACACCCATATTTTGTTTGACTAGTTGCAAAGTAGCATCGATACTATCAACAACTAATTTTTTCTTTGGTTTAAAATTTGTGTTAGTAAAAATTTGTTCCAGGGCAGTTCTAGATAGAAAACGTTTATGTCTCATAATTAAAGGAATATCTGCAATTTGAAATAGATCAATTTCTTTTTGCTTTGCGAGCGGATTATTGCTGGGAACAACGAGATTGTATTGGAAGGTTTCAAGTGTGGTTAATTTAATTCCAGGGAGTTTTTCATTGTCAAGACGAGAAAAAACAATGGCATCATATCTTCCTTCACGAAGATGTTGTTCTAAATAATGAGAATTTTCTTCATGCGTTTCAACTGAAGCTAGCAAATGTCCTTGGTTAAGTTGAGTGATGACGGAAGCTAGCCATTCTTTACCAGCTAACTCAGAATAGCCTAAACGAAAACTGTTTTCGTTTGCTCTTTTGGCTTCTAAAATAATTGATCGTTCTTTCTGAATTAGCCCTTTTGCGTTACGGTATACAACTAAGCCAGCGGGTGATATAGTCATTCTTTTGTGATTGTGGGCCTGAAAAATTAGTTGGGTACCAATTTCTTTTTCAAGTCGCTTAACCATTGAAGAAATAGCTGGTTGAGTTACTCCGAAAAATTCAGCTGTTCTATTATAGTTTTTAGTTTCTACAAGTTTTTGAAAATACTTTAAATCTCTGAATTCCATTTTTAAATAAATATCTATTATTGGACATATAAATTAACCGTTCACAAATACATTATAGATTATAGCATTAACTAAACTCCATAAATATAATTTATCGAAATATATATATCGCTTATCATCAATTCACAAAAATATAAATTTGATTATTTTAGATTACTTTTCACATGTCTAAAGCTCTATGAAATAAGACAAAAAGGTTATTTTGTGAAAAAGCGCTTACAAAATAATGCTTGCACTTTAGTTTTTCACATGATATTTAATACACGACAAGTTGATTTTTATGGGAGATCAAAAAATGAAAAATGTAAAAAATATTAAGTGGAATGCAAGTTATGATGTATTGGTTTTAGGCTTTGGCGGAGCAGGCGGTACTGCTGCTAGATTTGCAGCAGACAATAATGCTCATGTTCTGTTAGTTGATGTAGCTCCTTATGGACATGAGGGTGGTAATACTAGATATTCTGCTCAACATGTAGCCATGGCTCATGATCGTGAAAAGATTGGTAAGTACTTTGATCAATTAGCAGAACCATATTCATATTCAAAGAAGACCATGGATGTTTATCTAGACGGTTTTGTAAATATGCCCGAATACTTTGAAAAATATTTTGGTATTAAGCCATTTATTTGGGGTGATGACTTCCGAGAAGGTGATTCCCTAGATCACAAGGATCACTTATGTGAATACCCAGAATTTGAAGGTTCAGATACTTTTGACTTTGCTTTAGTGCATAACCGCGACTTTGACGCTGGTCTATGGAAAAAGATTCGTAAGGAAGTAGCAGATCGTAAAGATAAAATCGATGTATGGCTTAATTCTCGCGCTTTAGAACTGATTCAAGACCCAGAGACTGATCAAGTTGTAGGTGCAATAGTTGAACGTAACCATAAGAGATACTTTATCCATGCTAAAAACGGTGTAGTTGTTTCAACTGGTGGTTTTGAAAATAATCCACAAATGCAACAAGATTACTTACATATTCACAAGTTGACCCCACTTGGTACTTTATATAACCGTGGCGATGGTGTAAAGATGGTCCAAAGCGTTGGTGCAAAGATGTGGCATATGAGCAACTACGAATCACTTGGAATTATCCCAAGCTACGTGATCGCTGAAGAAGAGGGCACTCGTGGTCGTCAGATCGGGGGCTGGAAGAATGTTAAGTCTGGTTCAGTTATTGCTGTTGCTAATGATGGTTCAAGATTTATGAAAGAAGATGCTAAGTTCCGTCACGGTCACATTTATGATCATGGCGAATACAACATGCCTCATGCTTTTGACAATGCATGGTTAGTCTTTGACCAAAAACAATACCAAAAATTTGTTGAAGAAAAAGAAAGCGGTAAGCTTCGTTACAACAAGTTATTTGATAAGATGATTAATGCTACTAGCGTTTCTGAATTAGCTGATAAGATGAATGTTCCGGCTAAAAACTTGACTGCTACAATAAACCAATTCAATGAATTTGCTAAAAATGGTAAGGATCTTGAATTTGGTCGTGCCACAGACTCGATGGATGAAATCAGTACTAACAAACTTTATGCTCTCAAATTAGCTCCAGCCGTTTTGAACACTCAGGGTGGTGCAGAACATAACGAAAAAGCTGAAATATTGAATAACAATGATCAACCAATTCCTCACCTATACAGTGCTGGTGAAATGGGCGGTATGTGTGTCAATCGTTATCAAGGTGGCGGTAATCTCGCTGAATGCTTGATTTTCGGTAAGATTGCTGGTGAGCAAGCAGCTAAGATGAAGTCGGATACACAAGAAGTTAAACTAGAAAATGCTGTGCCATCGGTTAATGATTTAATAGCTGGGGATAAAATTGACAATATAGAACTAGGTCCAGATCAATATGTTGGTTCTACCGAGGCTGGTATTGGTGGTCGAATTGTGGTTAGAGTTACTTACAAAGATAAAAAGATTAAGAATGTTGAAGTGCTTGAAAATCATGAAACTGAGGGAATTGGAGCAGTAGCTATTCAAAAATTACCTGATGAAATTGTTAAGGCTAATAGTACGGAAATTGATGCAGTCTCAGGTGCTTCAACGACTACTAGAGCAGTTGAAGAGGCGGTTAATAAAGCAATTAAGAAGGCCAAATAGCTAATTTTCACGAAAATGTCTTAGAATATCAATACCTTTTTTCTGATAGTCATTTGGAATAAAGCTCTTACGCATAGCAATTTGCATATAAGCCCATAACCTTTGATCTGGTATCAAGTGAATAATATGCAAATCTCTTCTATCTTTAAGTGTATCTTCCATTGCTAAAGCAATACCTACATTTTGACTAACTAAGTCGATCATTAGTTGCATAGTTCTAGCTGTAAAAATTATTTTTGGAGAAAAATTACCTAATTTTGCTTCTTGATCTAAGCATTCTCTGGTCAAATATCCTTCTGAACGCGCAATAAAGTCTCGCTCTGACAGCTCAGAAATTTTAACTTGCTCTTTATTAGCCCAAGGATCATTAAGACCAGTTATTATGACTAATTCTGTTTTATTTAAATTACGAATATAGTAATTTGAGTCGTTAATAGGCACCATCCAAGAATAAATGGCCACATCAATATCTCCATTGGTTAAACTTTCGAATATATCTGCTGATCGCTCTAGATGCGTGTCAAGCATTGACATTATGTTAGCGTGATGAAACTGAGCGATAACCTCAGGAATATACATGCTGCCAGCAACACCAGAAAAAGAGATTCGTATTTTCTTCTCACTGGCATGCATTACATCATAATTAACGCTATTAATTTCATGTAGAAGCTTAACTGATTTATTGTAAAGCAAGTCTCCAGCAGTTGTTGTGTTGAGTTTGCCTTTTCGATTAACCTGTTCAACTAAAGGATCTTTAAAATGCTTAGCTAGACGTTTAACAGCTGCTGAGATCGTTGGTTGAGTAACGTTAAAAAATGTAGCTGTTTTAGTGTAACTACCAGTTTCTATTAATTTGCAAAAATACATTAAGTCTTGATTATTCATCATAAACTCCATTTATAAATATATTTTATATATTGATCTTTTTTGATTATAAGTTATGAACTTCACAATCATTATAAAACTTATTATATTGAGATTTAAAGCAAAAAAATAAATCATTTTATTCACAAATTCAAATTAGCATTTAACGAAATAATGTTATAAATTGTAATCGTCAACAAAAGATAAGTGCTTACAAAGTTTGATTAATAATTTAGGGAGTAGAAAAATGTTAGATAAATTTCAATGGAAGAAATGGATTCTTCCTTTAGTAATTGGAATTGTACTGTGGCTTGTAACACCATTTAAGCCAACAGATATTAGTGTGCCAGCTTGGCATTTATTTGCAATCTTTGTTGCAACTATTGCAGCATGTATTACTAAGCCATTACCAATGATGGCTACCACTTTAATTGCAGTTGTGATAGCAACCTTAACCGGTATATTTAACATGAAAGAAGTGGCGGCTGGATTTGGTAATTCAACCTCTTGGATGGTTGCTATGTGTATGTTTTTAGCAGCTGGATTTATTAAATCAGGTTTAGGTAAAAGAATTGCATATATTTTTGTTAGAACTTTTGGCAAAAGCACTTTAGGCTTAGCTTATGCTTTATCATTTGTAGAAACTGTTTTGGCAATAGGTATTCCAAGCAACAATGCACGTGTTAATGGGATCATGTATCCAATTATCGATGGTCTTTCTCGTGAAATGGGTTCTGATCCTGAAAAGGGAACACAGAGAAAATTAGGTTCTTTCTTAGTGTTTAATGAATATGAAATCAACAATGTTACTTCCGGTATGTTTTTAACAGGTTTGGCAGGTAACATGGTAGCGTTAGGTTTGGCAAAAACACAAGGAATTGAAATTTCTTGGATGGAATGGTTCCTAGCTGCTATTGTCCCTGGACTGATTTCTTTACTTGTTGTGCCATTTTTATTGTATAAAGTTTATCCACCAGAAGTAAAAGAGACTCCAAATGCTCATGCTTGGGCAGATAAAAAGTTAACAGAACTAGGTAAAATGACGGCTGCTGAAAAAATTATGTCAGTGGTCTTTGTAGTAGCTATTTTGCTCTGGTTAGTGGGGCCACATATTGGAATTGATGCGACTGAAACTAGTTTTATTGCTGTAGCATTACTTTTAATTACTGGAGTAATTAATACCAAAGATATTCTAAATGAAAGTTTTGCTTGGAATATTTTAACTTGGCTTTCAGTTATTATGCTAATGTCACAAAAATTAATGACTTTAGGCTTTTTCCCATGGTTCTCAAAGACATTGGGTGCAGGACTTAAAGGCATGAATTGGGTATTAGTTTTAGTAGTTCTGTGGTTAGTTTACTTCTACTTACACTATTTGTTCCCAAGTGTATCAACTCAGATTTCAGCTTTGTATGCTGGTTTTTTATCAATTGCTCTAGGTGCGGGAGTGCCAAAAATTATGGCAGCACTAATGCTAGCAATGTGTGGTACAGTATATCTTTCAACTTCTACATATTCTGCGGGCCCTGCTGCAATGGTTTCTTCAACAGGATATATTTCTAATAAGGACTTCTGGAAGTTAAGTGCAATTATTGGTGTGGTATTCAACATTATCTGGCTTGGTGGCGGATTGCTTTGGACTAAAGTTATTGGATACTGGTAAAAATAGGTGAATAAAATGATATATAATTCTTCGTTAAAATGGGACAAAGTCTATGATGTAATTGTTGTGGGTTTTGGTGGTGCCGGTGCAGGAGCCGCAAGATTTGCAGCAGATAACGGTGCTCATGTTTTACTAGTGGATTCGGCTCCAGAAGGTAGCGAAGGTGGTAATACCAGATATGCTGGTGGTGCTTTTGCCTGGGGCAGTAATTTTGATGATCTAAAAGATTACTACAAACAAACTTATTATCCATTTAAATACGATGAAAAAGATTTAGATGCTTTTGTTGAGAATGTTCTTAAGATGAAAGAATATTCTAAAAAGTATTTTGGTATTGAGGCAAAAGCTACAGGAAGAAGACCTAAGGGTGAATATCCTGAATATCGGCATGGGGATGCAATGCAATCGCAAAGTATGACCCAAGGGATGTATAATGGCGGTTTCTGGAAGCTGCTACGTAAGAAAGTTTATGAAAGATTAGATAGAATTGATATTTGGTTTGATTCTCCTGTAGAGCATTTGATTCAGTCGCCAAAAAATCAGACTATTATGGGCGTAGTAATTAATCGTAATGGCAATAAAAGACTGGTTGCTGCTAAAAATGGTGTAGTTCTAAGCTGCGGTGGTTTTGAAAATAATCAAGCGATGATTCAAAACTTTTTAGGTCAAGGATCTTTGGCTCCAATAGGCTCTTTATATAATCAAGGCAAAGGAATTGATTTAGCTGTCGAAGCAGGAGCACGATTATGGCATATGTCTAACTATGATTCGCACGGTTTATCATTAAGACAGAACGACCCACGTGAAAAGTTTGCCTATATGATTAATTGGAAATCATTGTTTAATGGCTCAATTTTTGTGGCGGGTGATGATGGTACACGTTATTTCCGTGAAGATGAGGAAGATCGTCATGGTTATAAATATAATCATGGCAATTGGATAATGATTCCTAACCAAAATCATCCTCATATTGTAATGGATCAAAGACAATATGAGCAATTGAGTAACGATACTTCTGCGAAGGCAAGTCAAATAAAAGAATTAATTTCTTACGCAATTAAAGCAAATACGATTGAAGAACTTGCTGAAAATATATCCGCTCCTAGATTAAAGCAAGAAGTTGCAGACTTTAATTTCTTAACTGATGTAAAAAAGCGAGATATGTTTCTTCATCGAAAAATTGATACTATGCGTAGTTTTGGAAAAGGACCATATTATGCAATTCCTGTAAGACATAATATTCTTCATACTCATGGTGGAGCTAAAAGAAATGAAAATTGTGAAGTAATTGATTTAAATGGCAAAGTTATCCCTCATTTATATGAGGCTGGTGAATTAGGTGATATTTTTGCTACTAAATATATCGGTGCTAATAGTATTGCTGACTTATTAATTTCGGGAAAGATAGCTGGCGAGAATGCTGCTAAGCCCAAGGATCAAGAGGTTGGATTAGATGCAGTTACTGGTGCCTCTAAAGTTGCTGATTTGAAATCCGATGCTCATACTATGATAGCCAATTTTGATGCTGGTAAAAATCAGGGTATAGGTATCAGTTCAAATGGAATAAGTGATTTACCGATTGTAGTTAGAGTAACACTTAATGATAAAAATCAACTTAAAAAGATTGAAACTCTGCAACAGAAAGAATCACCATCATTAGGAGGAAAAGCAATTCCAGTTTTAACCAAAGCAATGATTGCCAACAATACTACTGATGTAGATACTGTGTCCGGTGCTTCTGTTACTAGTCATGCCTTTCAAGAAGCCGTATCTGATGCTTTGAAACATATTCAAAAATAAAAGTTAATAAACCAAAAAGAGCGATAGTACCAACGATTGCGGTACTATCGCTCTTTGTTTTATTTTGATTTAGAGGGGGAAGGTAGAATAATTAATTATCTAAAGTCATAGTAGTTTCTGGATCGAAGAAGTGTGCCTTGTTCATTTCAAAGCCCATCTTGATCTCAGAACCTGGCTTAGTGAAGTCACGTGCGTCGACCTTAGATACTAAGTCGGTGTCACCAACCTTACAATAGAGTTGAGTTTCAGCACCAAGAAGTTCAGAAACAACAACTTTAGCTGTGACAACTTGTTTAGGGAAGCTTTGTAAAAATACTTCCTCAGTGTGCACATCCTCTGGACGGATACCAAAGACTAGCTTTTTACCTTCATAGCCTTTGTCCTTTAAGATCTTAAGCTTACCTTCAGGGACAGGAATCTCAAAATCGTGGTGATCGTTGTCGATAATCATACCATCCTTCAAGGTAACATTGAAGAAGTTCATCGCAGGTGAGCCGATGAAGCCGGCTACGAAAATATTAGCAGGTTTGTTGTAGACCTCCATTGGCGTACCAACTTGTTGCTGGATACCATCTTTAATAATGACAATTCTGTCGGCTAAGGTCATAGCCTCAGTCTGATCGTGAGTTACGTAAATAGTAGTAGTCTTTAATTGTTGATGTAGTTTTGCGATTTCAGCACGCATGGTTACACGCAATTTAGCATCCAAGTTTGATAAAGGTTCATCCATCAAAAAGATTGGAGCATCCCGTACAATAGCACGTCCCAAAGCAACACGCTGACGTTGACCACCAGATAAAGCAGCAGGCTTACGCTTCAAGTATTGTTTTAAGCCTAAAATTTTAGCAGCGTGTGAACTTCTATCATCCAGAAAGAGTTCAAGCTCCACAGGTTTCTCCGAAGAGCTTGCAAGACTGGATGCCCGACATTTACTTTGATAATTATGAGATGCCAGGTCGGGTAATGAATGTAGATAAGGGCTGGGAGATTTATCCTAAGACTTTGTACGATATTGCGATCAACATTCGTGATAATTACGGCAACATCGATTGGTTTGTCTCTGAAAACGGGATGGGTGTCTCTCGCGAAGAACGCTTTATCAAAAATGGTGTTGTTCAAGATGACTATCGGATTAAGTTTATCAAAGATCACCTGTTAGAATTGCACAAAGGAATTGAGGCAGGGTCTAACTGTCATGGTTACTTTGTCTGGACAGGAATTGATTGCTGGTCATGGATGAACGCATATCGCAATCGTTATGGCTTAATCCGAGATGATATTCATACCCAAATTAAAACTCTTAAAAAGTCGGGCCATTGGTATCGCCAGTTGAGTGATAATAATGGCTTTGATGAATAACTTAATAAATAATAATTTTCTCTCCCTCTAGATAAAATTAAGTTAGAAAAGCCCCGAAAGTTAAGTGCTTCCGGGGCTTTTCTTGTTTGGATGTAGTCAGATAAGGAGTCACAGAAAAAACTATAATTCTCTTTTCTATTATAAAACAACATATATAATAAATAAGGTAGAATTACATGTTGGTATAAACATGTAAGCAATTAACGAAAATGGGGAAAAATCATGTCACACAGTTATAATGGTGGGATTGCTTCATACGCAATTTGGTTGCCAGAATTTACGCAATTTATTCAGCTTTATCAATCTGGCAAGAGTGTCAATGAAATAAAGCAACTTAGTGATGACGAAAATATTTTTCAAATGTCGACAAAAGCGCGTGCTAAGCGCTGTTCAAGAAACCTAGCTATCAGGATAACAGCCTTACCTGAGCCAATGATCGATGCTTTTCCGCATCTAAATACTACTAATCAAAAATTGGTTTCATTAATTTCAGTGATGTTAACGAGTCGGATTCTTGATGAATTTGTCTATGACGTTTATCGGCCAAAAGTTACGATGCACGAAACTACTTTGCAGGATTACGAAGTTGAAGCATTTCTTAATCAAAAGCGAATTGAAAGTCCTGAAATAGCAAAATGGTCCTTGAATACGTTTAAGCGGCTTAAGGGTGCACTCAAAACTTTTTTGCGGGATGCAGGTTTAATGGAAATCAATCCTGAAAATAAAAAAGAAGATAAATTGCTTTTTCCACTAATTGATACACAAGTAGCCTTAATTATGAAAAATGCCAAGTTAGATTATGAATTGGCTGCTTTAGGAGGAATATAATGACTGAAGATATCAATCTTAGATTCAGCCATCTGAAGGAAAAAATGGTTGATCCTAAGTTTCAACATAATGAAGGATTATCCAATGAAGTCGGCTATTGGATCTTCGATTATCCAGCTGATCAAGAGCTGGAAGTGCGTAAGCAAATTGCCAAAATAAGTGACAGTCCTTTAGCCTCTAGAGTAAATTTACGTGTTTTTGATATTTATGATGTCATGATGAAGTTACTCAGAGAGCAAGAAGAATATACTGGTGCTGATCCCATTCCAATTCTTGAAAATATAGAAAAAAAGCAAGGTTTTGATGTACTGATTGAACAAATCAACAATATTCTTGAAATGAGCGAAAATAATAATTTGATTGTTCAATATATCCAGTCAAGATTGCCAGAGCAATGCATCGTTTTTTTAGACGGATTGGGCAAAGTTTATCCGATTATTAGAGCACATAAGATTCTCAACACGATGCATCAAGTTTTAGATAAAAATCCTGTTGTGATGTTCTATCCGGGTAATTATGATGAAATGAGCCTAAGAGCCTTCGGTGAAGTAAAAGATCAAAATTATTACAGAGCATTCAGAATAGATTAAGGAATATAGATATGACACAGATTAAAGACATCTTCCAAAAAGATATCAATCGTGATATCCGCGGAGTTATTAAGATTGGTCAAGACAGTGAAGCGATCAAGAAGCAAGAACTAGAAGAATACGTTGTAACTAATGAATTGAAGAATAATTTCACCAGATTTTTTGATGCTTATGACAAGAGCATTAATAATCCAACTGATGAGATAGGCGCCTGGATTAGTGGGTTCTTCGGTTCCGGTAAATCTCACTTCTTAAAGATTCTTTCCTATTTATTAGAAAATGATACAGTTGCTGGTCGTAAGGCAATTGATTATTTCTTGGAAGACGGCAAGTTTGATGATGACCATTTAGCTGATTCTATTAACAAGGCAACTAGTGTCCCAACGGATGTGGCTTTGTTTAACATTGATTCAAAAGCTGATTCTAATGCGGCTAATGATAGTAACGCGATCCTTAATGTTTTTCTTAAGGTCTTCAATGAACAATTAGGTTACTCACCGATTGCGGAAATTGCGGATATGGAACGCTGGCTTGATAATGCAGGTAAGTATGAAGCCTTTAAGGAAGCTTTCCAGAAACTTGATATCAAACATAATTCAACTTGGGAAGCTACTCGCAGAAACTATGCCATTATGACCACTCGTATTCAAAATGCGCTTATTAATAGTGATGCCTTAAATGAAGTGGATGCTAAGAATTATGTTGATGGCTTGCAAAGTAAGAAGTTCAGTATTGATGCTATTGGCTTTGCCAGTTTAGTGAAGGATTATCTTGATAAAAAAGGTAACGATCACCACTTCGTCTTCCTAGCTGATGAAGTAGGTCAATTCATTGGTGACGATGATAATCGTATGCTTAACTTGCAAACGATTGTTGAACAATTGGGTGTTCAATGCCAAGGCCGCGCGTGGGTTGTCGTAACTTCGCAGCAGCAAATGGATGAAGTTACTGGTAATTTCTCCAAGCACGAGCGTGACTTCTCTAAGATTCAAGGTCGTTTCAATACTTTAATTACGATGAGTTCTGCTAACGCTGATGAAGTTATTCGTAAACGTTTGCTTGCTAAGACTCCATTAGCTAAGGAAGAACTAGAAGATTTATTCACGCAGAAGGAATACAGCATCAATAATAAGATTAACTTTAGTGATGCGATTAAGCGTGAAAAATATGAAAGTGCGCAATCTTTCGTTGATAATTACCCATTTGTGCCATATCAATTCGGTTTATTAAAGGATGTCTTGTCTGCAGTTCGTAAAAAGGGTGCAAACGGGAGTCACATGTCTGATGGTGAGCGTTCAATGCTTGCAACATTCCAAGAAGCTACTAGAAGATATGAGAATGATAATTTGGGTAAGTTAGTACCCTTCTCTGCCTTCTTCATTGGGATGAAAGAATTCCTTAGTCATGACCACCAAGTTGTATTTGATAAGGCAATTGGCGATAAATATGTTAACGGTGATCATGGTGATTACGGCTTTAATATTCAAGTTTTAGCCGTCTTATTCATGGTTCGTTATGTTGATAATTATCCATCAACTTTAGAAAACATCGTAACGCTGCTCTTAGATGATATTAACGAAGATCGTCAAGCATTGACTGCTAAGGTTAAAGATGCTCTTCACGTTTTGCTTAGACAGAACTACATCCAAAAGAAGATGGATACTTACGAATTCTTGACCGACTCTGAGCAAGAAGTTAACGAAGCAATTAATGCGATTGAAGTTGATGACCGCCGCGTTGCACGTGATATTGGTGCTTACTTGTTTACTTCAGGGTTGATCGATTCTAAGTACACGTACCCAAAGATGAAGAATCAATATATCTTTGAATTTAACATGTATATTGATGATATGGGGCTTAATCCATTACGTAATGACCTCAATATCCAGATTGTGTCACCATTACTTGAGGGCAGTTATCGTGATATTGACTTTAAACAGCAAGCTAGTGATGGTAAGCATATTATCATTGTCTTGAAAGATGATGATCGTTATATTGAAAACTATCGAGAAATCGAAAAAGTTAATGAATTCATGCAGAAACCTGAGAGTCATTCTGATACAAAGAAGACCTTAATTGCAACAAGTCGCCATGCGGAAGAAATTCAGGTTGAAAAAGCTACACAGAAGTTGCTTAAGGATGGGTTAATTGATGCGGATATTTACGTCTTAGATGATGTTCTTACTAAAGGCAGTAACTTTGAAGCTCGTTTAGAACAAGCTAAGAAAGAGATCATTGATAACAGTTACCGCAACTTGCAATACTTAGCTTCAGTTAAATCTGATCAAGATGTACTTGATATCTTAAAGGGTAAGAGTGATGTTACCTTATTTAAGGAAAATGCCCACGCTGTTGATGAAGTAGTTAACTACGTTGGCGTTCAAGCAGGCTCAATGAACAATGTTTCCTTTGCTAGTGTGGTTAGTCACTTTAACAATATCCCATACGGTTATAAGCAAATCGATGTTGCATGGATGGTTGCTGAGGCCTTTGCTGACGGAAGATTGAAGCTTTACTTCAATAATTCACAAATTTCTTTGAATGATGCTCATCAAGATCCCAAGACAGTTCAGCGTTACTTCATTAGTAAAAACAATATCTCTAAATTGACGATTAAGCCAGTTAGAGAAATTTCAATGCGTGAAAAGAGAGATGCGCGTGAATTCGTTAGCGATGTTCTTGAAGCACAATTGAATTTGTCTGAGGATGCAACTTCTGAGCAAATGGCTGATGAAATTCAAAAGAAGACTGCGGTAGCGGTAAACATTCTGGAGAATTTACTTAAGACACAAAAGTATAACTTCAATACACCATATCCAGGCTATGAATTATTGCAAAAAGGAATTAACGAATTAAGCCGAATTACTAAAGTTGATGATAGTGATCGTGTCTTCCAAGTTATTTCAGATCATTTAGATGACTTTGAAGATTGGCGTGATGACATAGATGATCGATCTATCTTGCAGTTCTACGGCGATGTTGAAGGACAGAGCAGCCAAGAGAGAATCTGGAATAGATCACATGATTACCTTGATCGCTTCAAGCATGCGAAGGGCTTTGTCAATGATAATGAGCTAAAAGATATAGCTAACGATCTTGATAAATACTTGGCAATGGATGAATTTAATAAATCAATTCCAAAGTTGAGTGAATTAAATTCTGCCTTTGCAAAGCGTTATAACGATGATATGCAAAAAGCATATGACGAAATTGATGCGCAGATTAAGGAAAATACGCAAGTCTTTAAGCAACAAGTAACGGAGACTGGCTTCCCAGAAAAAGAAACCAAGTTGTTAAATGACGAGATCGATAATAAATTTGATTCTTTATCAGCTCAAGCACAAGGCTATAGCGAGAGTAATGATGGGGATGCTTACTTGAACTTGATTGGTTTAACGAACAAGATCGATGGTATCAATCGTGAATTAAAGGAGCGGATTTCTGAAGTTAGTCGTGAATTAGCAGAGAGACCTACGCAAAACACTCAACCAATTCCTGCTAAACCTGTTCAGAATGATGAGGATACTAAACCATCAGTAACTCCAATTGCACCGCAACCAACTGAACCGATTGTTAAACCGAAGAGAACAATCTTTAGAAACATTAATGATTTAGTCACTGAGGGATCTTGGAAGATTGAAAGTGAAAAAGATATCGATAAGTATCTTGAACAATTAAGATCCAAGCTAGAAGCTGAATTAAAAAATACTGATAT
Organism: Lactobacillus sp. UMNPBX15; assembly: GCF_002553785.1. NCBI lineage: Bacteria > Bacillati > Bacillota > Bacilli > Lactobacillales > Lactobacillaceae > Lactobacillus > Lactobacillus sp. UMNPBX15. Next base: position 10,593 of record NZ_PCYV01000007.1, on the reverse strand, counting down.
CTTGAATGTCGATTTTAAATAAAAGAAGCAAATATTAAAAAGACTGACGAAAAATCAGTCTTTTTTGCTAGGGAACACAAATAATGAAAGTCTCTTGTTATAATTAACAGGTATTATTAAGCACTGGAGAGATATCTCATGGACAAAAATAAAATTAAAAAGTTTGCAATTAATGCAAGACAACACTTAAGAGATACGGTTGAAGTCAAATTAGCTGGCTTAGGCATCACAGCTGATAAGATTAACAATGAATTGCCGATCTCAACCACCGATAAAAAATATTACGTTGATGATAACGAAAATAATGCATTAACAGGCGCACAAATTGGTTGGCGCAGAGATATTGTTAATGAATTAAAGAATCGTGATTATGATAATGATCCTAAAACTGCCTTTAACGACTTCGTTGAAGAAGTTGCTTACACATGGTTTAATCGGATTATTGCGCTTCGCTTCATGGAAGTTAACAATTACTTGCCAAGTCGAGTAAGAGTGTTAACAAGTGAAGAAGGTAAGGCTGAACCTGACATTGTTGATGAAGCAATGGAAATTGAAGACGATCTTGGTGGCTATTCAGATCAGGAAAAAGAGTTAATCACTAACGCTTTGACTGATAAGACGCCAGAGTTGATGGATCAACTCTACATGATGTTGTTCATTAAGCAATGTGATGCTTTGAGTGAAATTTTACCTGGACTTTTTGAAAAGACGCGTAATTATTTGAAGCTGTTGTTTACACCGCATTATGATCGCGGAGTTATTCAGGACTTGATTAATGAGATTCCGGAAAGTTACTTTGACGTAAATGAGGAAGGTCAAGTTCAGATTATTGGTTGGCTTTATCAGTATTACAATAGTGAGCCTAAGGATTACGTAATTGGGTTACCCAAGTCTAAAAAGTATCGTGCATCACAAATAGCAGAAGCAACTCAAATTTTTACTCCAGATTGGATTGTAAAATATATGGTTCAAAATTCTCTTGGTAAATTTTGGATTAATGTATTAAGAGCCAGACACCCTGAAAAAAGTGAAAAACAATTAGTATCCGGTTTTAATTGGAAATATTATATGCTTGATGCTAAGCAAGATGAGGATGTAGCCAATCAATTAAAAGAAGAGAATCAAAATCTTGAGAACTTCCGTGTAGAAGACTTAAAAATTATTGATCCCGCAATGGGTTCAGGTCACATTTTGTCGTATTTATTTGATGTTATGATTCAAATATATGAAAGTGAAGGTTTCTCAACAAGGGATGCAGCTAAGAATATTATTGAAAATAATCTTTATGGCCTAGATATTGATGATCGTGCCTATCAATTAGGTTATTTTGAAGTAATGATGAAATATAGGGAATATAATCGTCGTGCTTTTAGAAATAATGTAAAAATTAATGTGTACGCAATTCCTTCTACTAGTGAGCTGCATGGAATAAAGGTTAAAGAAGTACTTTCTAGTTATTTTGATGAAAATACAGTTCAAAATATTATGCTTCTTATAAATTCATTTACTCATGGCAAGGAGGAAGGTTCATTATTAAAATTAGTCAATAACATTAATTATGATGTAATTGAAGCTGTCTTGGATAGTCATAAAGTTGTAACTTCCCTGGAGTTGCCAATCATATTTAGATATTTACGATTATTTTTAAGAATAGCAAAAATTTTACGACAAAAATATGACGTTATTGTCACTAACCCTCCTTATATGGGATCTTCTAGAATGAATAAAGCATTATCTGATTTCGCTAAGGATAATTTTCCTGATTCCAAGTCAGATTTATTTGCGATGTTCTTGGAGGATTGGAATGAACATCTTAACAAGAATGGTTATTGTTCTATGGTAACTATGCAATCATGGATGTTTTTATCTAGTTTTGAAAAAATGCGTAGAAATTTCCTTAATACTTATACTATTTCTAATCTTATGCATATGGAAAATAACGTCATGGGAATTGCGTTTGGTACGGCTGTTACTATTAGTCATTTACCATATAATTCTGAATTTAAAGGTACATATAATCAAATAAAATTAAAAGATGTTGTTAATGATGAAGTTGTTTCTTTACCAATTAAAGGAAATAGATTTGCGCAAGTTAATCAAAATAATTTTGATAAAATTCCTGGTAGTCCGATTGCTTATTGGGCAAGTCAAAATTTATTTAAAGACTTTGAAAAGGGAACACCATTAGGTCAATTAGTTGATGCTAAGCAAGGGTTAGCTACAGCTGATAATAAAAGATTCTTACGTCAATGGTTTGAAGTGCAAATTGATAATATAAGCTTTAGTTCTCGTAGTATCGAAGAATCTGTAGAATCTAAGAAAAAATGGTTTCCGTATAATAAGGGCGGTGCCTATCGTAAATGGTATGGAAACTATGACTATGTTGTAAATTGGCAAAATGATGGATATGAAATTAGACATTTTACAGATAATAGGGGAAAAGTTAGATCACGTCCTCAAAATACTGATTCATATTTTAAGCCTGCCATTACTTGGTCGGATGTAAATAGTGGTATTTTTTCTTTAAGATATCGTACTTATGGCAGCATTCATGATGTGAAGGGAATGTCAGCTTTTAATGATAATAACGATAAATTATTAATTATTTTAGGTACTGTTAATGCGAAAATTGGAAATTATATTTTTAAAATGATAAATCCAACTATTAGTCTTCAAATTGGAAATTTTGTCAATTTTCCATTTAAGGAAAGTAAAATCAATATTATACCTATAGTTAAAAATAATATTGATCTATCAAAATTGGATTGGGATGCATTCGAAACCTCATGGGATTTCCAACGTAATCCGTTATTAACTACTGATGCATCAACTCTTCAACAATCCTACAATAATTGGTCCCAAGAGTCATTAGATCGTTTCAATCAACTTAAGTCAAATGAAGAAGAATTGAACAAAATCTTCATCGACCTATACGGCTTACAAGATGAACTAATTCCTGAGGAAGACGAAAAGGAAGTTTCTGTGCATAAGGCTGATCAGATCCGTGATATCAAAGCGTTTTTATCATACTTCATTGGTTGTGTATTCGGTCGATATTCATTATACAAAGATGGTCTTGCATTTGCTGGTGGTGATTGGAATGCTTCTAATTATCAAACTTTCATCCCTAACCAAGACAACATTATTCTCTTAACTGATCGTCAATACTTCGAAGATAGTCGTGATATCATTGTTCGACTGAAAGAATTCTTGTCTAAGACCTTCAAACCAGATCACTTATCAGATAATATGAATTTCATTGCTCAAACTCTGGATCTAAAGAAATTTGAGAAAGGTACCAACGCTGAGCAAATCATCAGAGATTACTTCCTTAATGATTTCTACAAGGATCACTCTAAGATCTATCAAAAGAGACCAATCTACTGGGAATTCAGTTCCGGCAGAAATAAAGGTTTCAAAGCTCTAATGTATCTGCACCGCTATACTCCAGATCAACTTGCCATGGTTCGTCATTATCTTCATGACCTGCAACCAGCAATGAATGATCTGATCAACGTTGACCAGAACCTATTAGACCAAGAAAAAACTGCCAGTGCCAAGAGCAAGTATCGTAAGACAATTTCAACTCTGAATAAGCAAATGGCAGAAATGGTTAAGTACGATCAAATCTTAGATCACTTGTCTCAAAGTCCTGTCGACTTAGATCTTGATGATGGTGTACTGGTAAATCATGATAAGCTGCAACAAGGCGAGAAGTTGTTGTCGAAGTTATAGATTATAGAGTCCAAAAAAAGACGCGTCAATCAGTGAGATTAACGCGTCTTTTTATTCTAAGAAAATTTCATTTGTTTCAGGATAGGAAAGAGTTTTTGAGTCGAATCTTTTGGTACATATATTTCAAGCTGAAGATTTGGATATTTTTTATCAAGATATGCGTAAACTTGTAAAACACGTCTGATGTAAAGCTCATTCATTACTTTAGCATACCAGCATTCGTCTGCTACTAAAATTAGCTTAGTACATTCAGGAACTTTGCTAACAACGGCATCAATTTCAGAGAATGAATTCGTTTTTAATAACGATGAACAATTGACTCTCCTTATACAGTGATCGTAGTCAAATAAATTGAAACTAGTATTAAGATCTTCAATTGAATTAAGATCTAGACTAAAAACAATCTTTGGAGGACAACTGGGTAATGGCAGACCATCTAATTGAATTGACAATAGTTTATAAGTAGATTTCATAAAGCACCTCTAGAAATCAAAACCTATTCCAGTATGATATTTAATAGCCTTATTCGCATAGTCTAACATAGTATCATATACTGGTTTTACAATGGTGTTTGTTGGAGATTTTAGACGCTCAATAAGCCATTGACGAAATGTAATACACTTTTTGTAATCGAAGTAATCATAATCTCCCCAGTCGAAAGTAGCATCAAATTTGTGCCACATTTCACTCAGAAATCCATCCTTTTCTAATGCTTGAGCCACTTTTTCGTCAAAAAAATAATTATCTGATGGTTCACCGTCCACATAAGGGATAGGGTATTCTGGATCACATTTAACAGCCGTAGGATTTAACGCAACATGTAACCACATATTATTTTTCCTTTCTTTTTTTAATTTTAAAGTGAGTTAATCGCAAACTATTTGATGGGGTACCGTCAATCTTGCAATATTTGCGCGCTTGTTTATCATAAATTCTAAGATAACCTGCAACTTTGTCAGCTTTTACTATATATCTAGTTCCGTAAAAGCTAAATTTAACTCCCGAATTTGTTTTAATATGTCGATTGGGATCGTTGGTTGGAATAAATTTATTAACCACTTCGTTTAAATCCACGCTTTGTTTAACCCAATCTTTATTCCATTTTCGTTCCCGTTCTTTACTTCTTTGATACCGCTATTGATCTAAATGATTTTCTGGTACCGTTTTTTTAATATAAGTATTTGAAGCAATGGAGTATCTAGTCTTATAATCGCTCATTAGGCTACTACCTCCATTTTGCTTTTACTGTGAAAATCTTGGAAATACAAGTAATTAATACCTAAAGTATCTAATTGCATGTCAATTTTCTTGTCATGCTTGCCGTAAATAAGCAATGTTTCAGGGAGGATTCTAAGAATCTTATTGGTGTACTTAGATGCCTCAAAAAAATTAGTTGAATTTTTACAACCTAAAAATCCAGAGGCACACATTACTCCTTGAGGGATATTTTTAAAGGTATCGAGTGTTGTAATATCAGCAGTACGGGTATTAAATACAACTTTAACACCATTGGCGACAAGATAAGCCGCAAATAAATGATTAGCCAAAATGAGAGTTTCTTGTAATTCATGATCCATATCTGTAGTTATGGTGATGTCAGGGAATACTACTCCTGCATATTGCTTATAGATAGGCAAATCCTGTTTGATTTTACTTAAGCGAGGATAAATTCGTCTATCGGGCTCAAAGAAAGCTAATACGGTTTTATTCCTAGGCGCAGTAATTAAAGAATTGGTACGATAATCAAAAGTTACAAATTCTTCGGGAACTTCACTTACAAAATTCGTTCTTTGAAAAATAGGCCAACCATCGGAATCGAATTCAATTTGCTCTTTTAATTCGTCATGCATTTGTTGCATAAATCGACAAATATCTACGATATTATTAATAGCTAGGGGCATAATTAGCTCCTTTCTACACCATTTAAGGTGAAACATTTCAATAATATTTGAGAAACATAGCTAAATGTGCGATAATACAACTGAATCATATAGCTTGTATTTCCGTACACTTGCTGACGTATTAATTGCTATTGCCTGAGCAATTTAATACGTTTTTTCTTTGCTCAAATTACGAAATAAAATGACATTTTTCTTCTAAAATGGAATATTTGTATGGACATCACTTCCTTTGCTGTTAATTGCCGATCAAGAAGCAATTAAGTTATTAATTTCTAAATTATACAAATCTAAAAGTTGCTGTTCATAATCGGTTAACTCACCGTTTTGCTTATAATGTCGTAGCCATTTTTGATAATAATTAAATGAATATTGTGAAGCCTCGCTGCTAATTTTAAAATTTTCATATATATCATCAGGATCTTGAGCCTTAATTTTATAAACAAGTATAGGTGGTGCAATAATAAATTTAGCAAAAAAATCTGCTTCTCTTTCTTCAGTATCAGTTCTACCTATATGGTCTAAAAAGAAATGTCCTAACTCGTGAAGAATTGTCCAATTTTGTCGTTGAGGACAGTCACAGTTATTATAGTAAATACAATCTTCATTACCGTTTTCTTCAAATGCTCCGTCTTTGCTAAGTGCTTTGATTGCTTCTAGTTTTTTTCCAGATAATGTTGAATAAGGAATCAATTTAATATGTTCTTTCATAGCAATTTCTTGACCTAAAATAGGCCGAAGACGAATGTGGTCTTGTACGAGAACATGTGTAGCTTCTCCTTTGATGTATTCATATACTTCATCTGTTAACTTATGAGGATAGTCAATCATCTTTTTCTCCTAATAAAATATTAATTAAATCCATTTTCTCTTTTTTAGTCATATTTTTAGCGTTACGAGCAATAAGCTTTTTCGCATAACCTAATTCTGATTTTTGATCTTGAGGAATACCATCAATTAAATAATCAGAAGTGGTATTTAATGCACTCGCAATTTTAGTCATTACGCGTGCTCTTGGCGTGCGGTCACCTTTGATATAATGCGAAATTGCAGCTTGAGTGCAACCTGTTCTTTCTGCTAAATCTTTCTGTGTTATACCGTTTGTCTTTAGTAAATCCTTTATTCGCTTGCCTAAGTTATCCATTATTATGTCTCCTTCATTAATCGACAATTACATTCAACAGCAAAATTATCATTATGTCAAGTAAAAACACAACATGTATACTAAGCGGCAAACTTAACTGCTACATATAGTACTTAATAGGCAGAAATGTCAATTAGTATGCGATAAATCTGCCTTTTTTGCATCCTCGCCTACTGATATAATTTATTTAACAATAGTAGGAGTGAACATGCATGACCACATTAACCACCGATAAAATTATTTCAGAACTTAATAACTATTTCGCTGATGACTATCAATACGTTTTTTGGTATGACGATAAGCAACAATTCCAAGACATCATTGATCAGATTGCTAGCAAATTAACTGAAGCTAAGCTTTACAAGGCACAAGCGGATCAACAATTTAAAACTAAGATCAACCTCTTAGATGATCCACAACATAAATACTTGATCTACGCTCCATACAAGCGTCCAAAGATCCAAGAGAATTACTTAACTGATATGGAGCATTACTCTAAGCTCTTCACCGCAGATGCAACGCAAATTATTCTGGAAGAATTGAATCTACCTGAGAATAAATTATCTTTTGTAAAACGATATCACGCATACTTTGGTGCTAAAACTAGACGCAGTGATTTTACTAAATATTGGTCAGAAGACTTTGAATCTAATCCAGAAAAGGGCATTATTGCGGCAATTACAAAGACTGAAAAGCTAGACATGAACGAGTTGCTCATGAAGATTATTGCTGCTGGTAGTTCTAATAATCGCTATTTGTTCTCGTTTGCTAAATACAATGTTTTGGATCCGTTTTGGAAAATGGTCGGTAGCTACTTTGGCTATGATACAGAAGAGAATGTTAGCCTTCTTGACCTGTTCAACCGACTTTTTGTAACTTATTTGGCTAATGAATTAAGCAGCAAATTGCCACACAAGCTGCAAGAATTGGTGCTTAAGAATAAAGACAACGTTCAAATCTTCATTGATCGCTTCGCCGATTCTAACAAATATCAAGAATATTATGATAATGAGTCAACGCGTGTCTGGATTGATCTTGAGTTGCACGACGTTTTAGTGCAAGAGGCACTGAGCGATTTAACGCAAGTGACAATTTTTGATGAAGTTAATGATCTGATTTTAGCTAAAATTCGCAGTAAATTCGTTGGCAATCAAGTTACCGACTATGAGCAAGTTTTGGAGATCATTGATCAGATGCTGAAGCGGACGCGCAATAACTTCGCTAACCGTACTGAGAATGAGTATAAGTTTTTGCGTTATGCCGCTGAATTGTTGAACTTGCGGGTGCCATTGGTAGAAAACTGGCAGAAAGAACTGAGCGAATATCTTGATAATGAGTACCAGATTGACACGATTTATCGTAAATGCTTGCTAGCTTATACCAGAATTGCGGACACTGATGAATATGCTGAAATTAAGAAGACGGTTGATCTTTACTACGGCAACGGTTTACTTAACAGTTCAGTTAAGCAATGGAATGAAACCTTCGATCTGGCGCAAGTGCCTGCCAAATTAAGACAAGAGCGTTTTTACCATAATTATGTCAAACATGTTCGTGAGCGTGTGGTTGTTATCTTCTCTGATGCGCTACGTTTTGAAGTGGCTAAGGAACTTGAAGAAGAACTCAACAGCAACGACCGTTTAACAATGAAGATGCAGTATGCTTTGACAGGATTGCCATCGGTCACTTACACGGGAATGAACGTGATGTTGCCGCATGATGCTTTAACTTGGGATGTCAAAGCTGGCAAGGTTAGAGTAAACGGCAAGAATGCGGAAACAACGCCTAACCGTGATAAGATTCTGAAGGTCGTTGATGACAGTAATTCGGCTGCTCAATTAAAAGATATTTTGGAAATGACCTCCAAGGAAATCAAGCAGTTTATTACTGGGAAAAAAGTAATTTATCTTTATCACAATCAAATTGACGCAAAAGGTCATGAATTAAAGACAACCAAAGAGTTGGTTGATGCCACTGAAAAGGCAATTGCAGAAATCAAAGCTGCAATTCAATCACTGAGAACTAACGGTGTAGCCCATATTATCGTTACTGCCGATCATGGTTTTATCTATCAAGAGCGACCAATTCAAGATACGGATAAGATTGACTTGAGTGATCAAAGTTATGAGGGCAATGCTCACTTACGATACTTGATTACGCCAGACAAGATTAACGTTAAGGGTGTGAAAGGCACCACAATGGGCGTCAGTCTGGGCAATAACGATCAGACCAATGTTTATTATCCGACAAGTCCTAACGAATTCGTTGCCAAAAGTGGTAGTAAAAATTACGTTCACGGTGGTTCATCTATTCAAGAAATGCTGATTCCAGTACTTGATATTAAGGCAACTTCAAGAAGATCCGCTGCTAAGCCAGCAGAAATTAAACTTGCTGCAACGACCTTCAAAATTAATAACTTGAAGATGAATTTATTGTTCAATCAAACCGCACCAGTCAGCGATGTAGTTTTACCAACGCAATACCATGTTTACTTCACTGATGAGGATGGCAAGTTGATCTCTAACAGCGTAACGATAGAAGCCGATCGCAAGGGCTCTGCTGCCGATCGCACAATCGCCGTCACGATCACAATTCAAGACGCACAATATGATATTAACAAAAATTACTTCTTAGTTGTTGAATGCGATGGCTCAGATGAGGATCCGCAACGCTTCAAGTACACCATGGATTTGTTTACTACTAGAGGATAGTTTTAGAAAGATTATAGAGGCTTTTCTTATTGATTTTGAATCTTTCTTGAGGTTACATATAATACAATTAAGAACCGAATTTTTAGGAAGTTTACAAGTATAATAGATAAAAAATTGTCTTTTGGAGAATAAAGTAAATGAGTTAAAAATTATGGTGTATAAGTCACTAATAAAAATATAAGTGAGGAATATTTAAAGCAAAGAACATACTTTTTACAAGTTGATAAGATTTGATCAAACTCAAAATCTTGAAGTCTCTTTTAATTGATAGATATGGCTCTTGTTGGCATGGAATTAAGATATATTTTATTGCATACTTATTTTGATATTGAACACTGGGTTAAAACCATTTTTTAAGGATTATCACGAATGAGACAGATGAAGATGGTTATTGAATTGTTTAAGAAGTAATTCAAGACAATGCCAATCTAACAGATTTCAGAAATAGCAATATGCTATGGATTAAAGTTGTTGATTATTATGCATAAATTCGCTCTGATGAATATAGAAACTATGGCAGATGCTGCTTCAGTCTTTTACTAAAGACTGTTGTAACAGAAAGGAGTACATAAGTACTGCTATGAAAAATGTAAGCAAATGTATGACTATGTTTTATTTTCATACATTTTGGACTATTCGTGCTTTCCATTTCTCTTACCAACGTCTACGCTAGTATTCCGATATTTCAATTTAGAAGTAATCGCATTGACTAGCTCTTTTGGCATCTTTTCGGACGTAGCCTCGCCCGCAATTATCTTATAAGGCTCGATTTAACTCTGGATGCTTTACTAGCAGCGTTAGGTTGGCCATGGCATTTTCATCGCGATCAACCTTTTTATTGTAATTAGGACAGTTAGGATTATAACAGACAAACTCGTTATGCTTGGTGCCATGCTTTTTATTGCCCTGCAGCGTGATCTTTTCATCGCCTTTTTTGACCAAGCCGCATGCTGCGCATCTTTGCGTTGATGGATATAGCTTGTTGGCAATAATCAGTTCTTTACCATACCATTCGCATTTATATGTTAAAAGCTTTCTAAACAAGCCAAACATGCTTCGATGCATGCCTTTTGAAGCCACATGGCTCATAAGCATGCCTTTGACT
>NZ_PCYV01000079.1:0-824 GCF_002553785.1 Lactobacillus sp. UMNPBX15 | reverse complement strand
GCAGCTTTATTAGCTTGATCCTTCACAGCTTGCTTTTCTTCATCAGTCAGGTTAGGAGCATCATCAATTGAATTATTCTTTTCAGCCAGTGCTCCATCAATTGCAGCCTTTGCACTTACCTTGTCGATTGCGAGCTTACCTGCATCCGTTGCACCTGCAACACCTGTGTTATCAGAAGCATTCTTGATGTTTTCTTTAGCACCAGCAACAGCTTGGTCAATTTGATCCTTTGCTGTTTTCTTTTGATCCTCAGTTAAACCTGAAGTTTCATCGATGGCCTTCTTAGCAGCTGCTGCTGTGGTATCGAGATCACTATTAGCGTCATTCTTGGTCTTAGAAGATGTTGGAATTGTCATGTTCTTAATAGCTTGAACACCATTGGTTTGCGCTGATTCAACAGCAGTGACAGTTGATGCATTGCTAATGGCAGTCTTGGCACTATCTGCAGCTTTATTAGCTTGATCCTTCACAGCTTGCTTTTCTTCATCAGTCAGGTTAGGAGCATCATCAATTGAATTATTCTTTTCAGCCAGTGCTCCATCAATTGCAGCCTTTGCACTTACCTTGTCGATTGCGAGCTTACCTGCATCCGTTGCACCTGCAACACCTGTGTTATCAGAAGCATTCTTGATGTTTTCTTTAGCACCAGCAACAGCTTGGTCAATTTGATCCTTTGCTGTTTTCTTTTGATCCTCAGTTAAACCTGAAGTTTCATCGATGGCCTTCTTAGCAGCTGCTGCTGTGGTATCGAGATCACTATTAGCGTCATTCTTGGTCTTAGAAGATGTTGGAATTGTCATGTTCTTAATAGCTTGAACACCATT
>NZ_PCYV01000078.1:0-857 GCF_002553785.1 Lactobacillus sp. UMNPBX15 | reverse complement strand
CTTGCCTAAGTCACTAAAGAGGCTTTATGCGAAAATCAAGTTTTATCAAAAGCGTTTAGCTAAGAAGCGGACAGTTAATGGCAGAATCAAGGGGACACAAAGTAATAAGTATTTGAAGACGAAAACCAAGCTTCAATCTTGTTATGAACGTGTTTCCAATATTCAGCACGACTTGATGCACAAGTTTACAACCAAACTGGTTAATGATTATGACCAAATAGTAATTGAAAACTTAGACGTAAAAGGCATGCTTATGAGTCACGTTGCTTCAAAAGGTATGCATCGATCAATGTTTGGACTGTTTAGACAGCTATTGGCTTATAAGTGTGATTGGTATGATAAAGAACTGATCTTGGCTAATAAGCTTTATCCGTCAACACAAAGATGTGCAGTTTGTGGTATGGTCAAAAAAGGTGATGAAAAAGTCACCTTAAAGGGTAATCAAAAGCATGGCACTAAGCATAATGAATATATTTGTTATAATCCGGACTGCCCAAATTATGGCAAAGTAGTTGATCGCGATGAAAATGCCATGAAGAACTTGACGCTGTTAATCAGCCATCCAGAATTAAATAAAGCAATATAAATTATCCACGGTCAGGCTATGACCGATAACGATGCCATCATAGTTGGTCAATGCGATTACTCCCTAGTTGGAATATCAGAATACCGGCGTTTTAACGGTGGCGAATGTAAAATGGAAAGGAAAAATATAAGCCTTTGAAGTATGGAAAATACCATTCTTCCATGCTTTTCTACATTTTATATAGCAGAAATACGGAAAGGTAAAAATCGGTAAAAGAAACATACTAACCTAGTGTTGGATCATGAATCGACGGATTCACGATCTGGCACTT
>NZ_PCYV01000077.1:0-932 GCF_002553785.1 Lactobacillus sp. UMNPBX15 | reverse complement strand
TTTTTTTTGTTCAAACCAATCATACGAGAAAGGAACTCCTTTTTCTAATGTTTAAAGAAATAAATTTAAGGAATCAGTCATCCTTACACAAACTATTTTACAGTCTCGTAAAAAAGCTTTTATGGTTAAATAGTCATAATTTGTTGAATAAATCTATAGGTTCGAATATAATTACTCCTTCTGCTAATTTTAGTTATGTTAAAAAAGTAGAAGAAGAAGGCGACTTCTTATTCGAAAATTGGGCACAAAAGTGGGTAGATCAAGAGTATGATAGGACTCAAGAAGCGGAAGAAAATTCCACACTAGTGGAGGCTTTTCCAGATTTTCCTAATACAAAGCAAAGATTCTTTATCGATAGATATCATTTTAAAGACATGTTAGAGAGCTTAAATGATAGTCAGTTTGAAGATGAATTTAATCAATGCCTTTTTGCTTACGAGAATGAAAAGTGGTTTTTATGTGCTACAGGTCTAGGCAGTTGCTTAGAGCACTTAATGTTAATTATTCTTACAAACTATGATAAGAATGGTTTTAGAAATGAAAAAAACAGAGGAATATTTCATGGATTTCCAAAAAATCCAACTGCTCAGGATTATGTGAGATTATTTACAAAAAATCCCATTAAAATTACCTCAAGACAGGCTACTTTTATTAATTTACTATATATGGCACGAAATTCTGTAGATCATCATAATACTGGTAAAACACAAAAGAATCTTTGTGATCTTTTGTTAGACGGTATATCTGATATGTACAATGACTATTATTCAAGTAGTGTATTATATAAGTCCACATCCAAAGAAGATGAATAAAAAATACTTATTTAATTAATTGATTAAATGAAAAGTTTTCCGTTATTTGCAAAAGATAACAAGAGACTGTCAAATCTTTTGTGTAAATAGATCTTTCTCGTAAATTGATTTTTTAATTAT
>NZ_PCYV01000076.1:0-1156 GCF_002553785.1 Lactobacillus sp. UMNPBX15 | reverse complement strand
ACGCCGAAAGTAGTTGGTGGGCAACTGCCTGCGAGGAAAGGAAGCTGCCGTGCTCTTTTTTAATATTCCGGCTTAGCTCAGTTGGTAGAGCGCTTGACTGTTAATCAAGATGTCGTCAGTTCGAGTCTGACAGCCGGAGTAAAGGGAAGAAGGAAGCGGAAGGCTTCCTTTTTTTGTGCCTTTTGGGTATGTTAAAAGGTTAATTAGGCTAAGCAAGCATGACTTGAGGGTCAAATTTAATATAATCATTAATAGAAGACATAGTAAAACTCCTAACAAGCTTAATTGAATTGATTACGGAGACTATGCTCTCTTTTTAAGTGCATAAAAATCTTATAGATAGATTATTATAAATATTCAACGACAGTAAAATTAGGTAAGAAATCTATATCTAGGAATCTGTTGGGGTTCTGATTGTAGTAGGCTAATTATACAAAAATGAGTTAACAAAATTCTGATCAGAATTAGTACGGTTGAGATTGAAAAAATAACTGGTAATTATTACTGTATCTCCTTGTAATTAGGTAGCAATGCTATTTTTTACTTCTAAAATATAATTAAACCGCTCAGACAATTCGTATTGACCTGAATTTAGATAAACAGCTATAACAAAACTATGTGTGCAAAGCAGATGACAGGGACTTTTAATTGATCTCGTATGTTGGAGCGCGCTGTGTTGACTATTTGTTCTAAGTGAACAGATGACAAGCATGCCTCTATCTAAGTACCAAGATCTAGGAAATTCATTCTGAAGTGGTTAATATGTGTCAATATGTCGCACAAAGGTAACTATGAATTACAGCAACATAAGAGAAATTTGAAAAATAGTTTTTAAATTGTGGCTTGTTATTAGTGAAAATGATAAATTAAATATTATTTTGGCAGAAAATACAGCTTAATAACAAAAAATAAAAATATTTTTTGCTTACCTTTAAAAATATAGTTCGAGATTTATAAAGTTTTTAACGAGTTAAGGTGATATTTCTATAATTGAAAGCAGATTCTACTAATGTAATTGCTACAATCAGAATAAATATTTCATAAAAACACATAGAACCCGAACGAAGAACAAGACTTGCCAAAGCGGAGAAAATAAGGTAAATTAATAAAGTCGCTTCGAGAGATGCGACGAGAGCTTAAAAACAGACATGTAAGG
>NZ_PCYV01000075.1:0-1368 GCF_002553785.1 Lactobacillus sp. UMNPBX15 | reverse complement strand
GAGACCGTAAAATAGTTTGTGTAAGGATGAATATTTCCTTAATTTTATTTCCCTGAATATTAGAAAAAGGAATCCTTTTCCCGTATGATTGATTTGAACGAAAAACATACTAGAAAAGAGATTCCTTCATGAATGATTTTACCAAAGATATGGCTAATGCTCTATTCAATCAGGATAAAATTAATGATTTATTTAGACAAAAGCTCCAACAGGCTGTCAATGACCTGCTTGAATCCGAATTGACTGCCTTTTTAGGCTACAATCCTTATGAGCGCGATGGCTGGAATACCGGAAATTCTAGAAATGGTGCTTATTACCGCAAGGTTGATACGCAATTCGGACAAATAGAAATCAAAGTTCCTAGAGACAGAAACGGTGAGTTTCATCAACACACTATGCCAGATTATAAAAGGCATACTGATGTTTTAGAGCAAACTGTTATCAAGCTCTATTCCAAGGGCGTCACAACCCGAGAAATCGCTGATTTGATTGAGAAAATGTATGGCGGCTATTATTCTCCAGCTATGGTTTCCAATATTTCTAAAGAAATGATTCCCAAAGTTGAGGCATATCATCAGCGACATCTGTCAGATAAGTTCTTCTGCGTTTATCTCGATGCCACCTATATTCCTCTTAAGCGGGTCACTTATGAGCGCGAAGCAGTTTATATCGCCATCGGTATCAAACCTAATGGTCATAAAGAAGTGATCGACTACTGTATTGCGCCTACTGAAAATATTGAGATTTGGAGCGAAATGCTCAAAGGCTTCAAGAGTCGCGGCCTTGAACAGGTAGAGCTCTTCTTGTCTGACGGAGTAGTTGGCATGAAAGAGGCTATCTGCCAGTCCTATCCTAAAGCGCATTTTCAACGCTGCTTGGTACACGTCATGCGTAATATCAGTGCCAAAATGCGGGTTGACGATCGACAAAAAGCACTGGATGAATTCAAGCAGATTCATACTCAGTCAAACAAAGAAATGGCTGTACAGGTGCTGCATGAATTCTATCAAAACTGGGAAAAAGCCTACAAAAACGTAGTTAGAGATCTTAGACAGGTTGAGCCAGATCTGTTAACCTTTTACAACTATCCGCCAGCTATTAGAGCTTCAATTTACTCAACTAACATGATTGAATCCTTTAACAACAGGCTTAAGCGGAAAACCAAGCCTAAAACAGAATTTCCAACTGAGCAGTCGCTTGACACCTTTATTGGAGTTCAGGCAATGGATTACAATGACCGTTACTTTAACAGGATTCATAAAGGATTTGGGCAAGTTCGAGACACCCTAGAATCCTATTTTGATTAAAAGATAAATAAAAAAGTCAATCAACGAGAGAGATTATTTACACAAACTTCTTGACAGTCTC
>NZ_PCYV01000074.1:0-1378 GCF_002553785.1 Lactobacillus sp. UMNPBX15 | reverse complement strand
ACGCTTTTGATAAAACTTGATTTTCGCATAAAGCCTCTTTAGTGACTTAGGCAAGACTAAACACTGTCCATCTTGATAATTAAAGTGACCTACATTAATATCAACTCCTGTACCTTTGCCAGTTTTAGCCTTGGGTAAAGGCTTTTCTAGCTTATAAGGTATAGAAGCATAATACTTATGGTTTACTTTAAAAATTGAAACTACACCAATTTTACCCGATAAAGGCTTATTTGAAAGTTCGATCCCTGCCCAACGATCCTTATATGGGGTATCTCTAGGCATTTCTAACCAAAGTAGTCCATCCTCTATCTTTGCTCGATCAGTTTTAAAGCCTTGGCGCGGATTTTTCTTAGAGCGGAACTTAGGCTTGCCCCAATCAGGCTGTGCTTTATTAAAGAAATTTTGCCATGCTTTGCCTAAATCCTGTACCGCTAACTGTAAAGTGCGAGCAGAGTAGGCATATCTTCCTTTTGTTCAATCATTAGATCTCTTACTAAACGCCAATTAGGACTAGGATTTAAGTGATAATCTTGATGAGTCATGCGCCATTTCTTAGTCTTTTTATTCTGCTTAGGAATAAAGGTAGTGGCAACTACTTTATCAAAAATAGTATGTGCCATATACAAGTCTTGCCATAAAGCCAAGGCTTGATTCCAACAGTATCGACGGTAGTTACACCAATCGTCCAAAATTTGCTTCATCGCCTCATCTGGTTTTAGACGGTAAACGCGTGTTTTTACTATCATTTATTAGTCAACTCCTTGTCTTCGCTAATCTTATGCTTGTATTTACGTAAGCCGTAAAGACGACAAGAAAAGACGTGTAAAATACTTAAGACATCTTGAACCAATTCTTCATTAGGTGACGTTTCTCGATTGTTTAAGACTACTATTTTGGTGCCATTTTGATTACATAGTTTTTCAAACCAATCATAACCAAAGCGGATAAAACGATCTTGGTAAGTAATGTAAATTGTTTTAATCTTTCCTTGCATTACTTCATCAAGAAGCTTATTCCACTTTTTGCGCTTATAATTCAGACCGCTACCAATATCGGTGATCATTTCATCAAGAATAATCCCTTTAGTGTTGACAAATTCGCGTATGAACTCTTCTTGATCTTTTAAATCATCCTTTTGATTAGCAGTTGAAACGCGTGCGTAGCCAACTACCTTGCGCTTATCCTTCTTAGGATCAGAATTATTATTAATGTACTTAAGATAATCCTGTTCAGTATAGTAGCGCTTATTTGTTGGAGTACGATGTGCTGGAAAAATTCCTTTACGATCCCACTCCTGTAAAGTGCGCACTGTCACACCCAAGCGTTCAGCCATCTCTTTAGGTTTAAGAACTGCCATAATCTTCATCTCCACATATTA
>NZ_PCYV01000073.1:0-1494 GCF_002553785.1 Lactobacillus sp. UMNPBX15 | reverse complement strand
GGTTCAGTATAAATTCTTGTGTAAATAGAAATTAGATAACAAAAAAAGAAGGGTTGTCCCTTACAATGTTAATAACGACAAAAACATGGGGAGCCCTTCTTACTATGAATTATACAGAACTGTCAGTTACTACTCAAGATGTTATGCCTAACAAAGGTGTCTTATCCTTTAATTCTGGTCTTACCGACTTTATTCAAGTTGGCGAGCCAATTCAAAATGAAGGTGGATTAACCTTTGTAGGAAAGCTAGATGAGCGTGGTGATACCTTCTGTCCTAATTGCTCAAGAAAACTAGTTAAAAATGGGTCTTTAGAATCTACCCTTAAGCACGTCGCTATTGGTGGAGTACACACCAATATCAGAGTGTCCTATGCACGTTTTCGTTGTCTTAACATTGATTGCCAATTCAACACTAGAAGCCAGTCTATCCCTTTTAAAGCTGATGGTTATCGCATCACCAAACCTTTAAAAGAATACACTGAGAAACTGTTAAGCTATGGCCTTACTCTAAAGGCAGTGGCTTGGCTTACTGGCTTGGACAAGATGACTGTAAAGTCAATTCACAAGTCTCTTCTACTGTCTAAATTTACAACTGATGGCAAGACACTCATAAAACCTGAAAGGCAGGCAAAATACTTAGCCATTGATGAGTTTAAGCTCCACGATGGCCATAAGTACGCCACCGCAATCATAGACTGGGAAACAGGGTATATTCTCTACTTAGCCCATGGCAAGAAGAAAGCCGTTGTTTTCGAGTTTATGGATCATGTTGGCGATGAGTGGATGTCAAAAGTTGAGGCGGTGGCTTGCGACATGAATTCAGACTTCGAAGAAGCTTTTAAAGGGCGCTATCCCAAGCTAGACATCGTCTATGATCGCTTCCACATTATCAAGAATTTCAACGATAAAGTGGTTTCAGAGATCAGAAAGGATGAACAAAGACGGCTGGCTGAAGAAGGCTCTCCAGAGGCTGCTAAGTTGCTTAAGAACTCACGTTACATCTTGATGTCTAAGAGGTCCACATTAGTTCAGAAGGACGAGGATGCCCGTCAAGGCAAGCTAGTGTCTACTGCTGGTGAAATATTCAATACACCAGAAATAAAGGCTTATGGCGGTAATGAAGCATGGTATGACGAGCTGTTGGAAGAAAACAAGCTCTTCTTCACAATAGACCTCGTCAAAGACTTGCTAGACCAGGCATACAACTCACATGACGAGGTGGAAATGTGCGTTAGACTTGAAGAGATCATAGACATCTGCAAGGCAACTGAGAATAGCCACTTTATTTGGTTTGCGCGTCTCTTAAATAACCATTTGAGAGGGATCTACACGTTCGCCAAATACGGGATATCAACTGGCAAACTTGAGGGTATCAACAATAAGATCAAGACTGAGAGACGTAAGGGTTATGGGTATCCAGATGATGAATACTTCTTTCTGCGATTAATGGAAATATCCCGAAAGGCATCCTAAATCTCACAGCCGTTTACACAAG
>NZ_PCYV01000072.1:0-1512 GCF_002553785.1 Lactobacillus sp. UMNPBX15 | reverse complement strand
AAACATACTAACCTAGTGTTGGATCATGAATCGACGGATTCACGATCTGGCACTTTTTATTTTGTCTAAAATAGAAAGTGAAGATAAAGCAAATCAAGTCTTCAGCTTTTTAGACACTTGATGTCGTAAAAGAAACGGACTGCTTTACCACCTATTCTTAAGTCTCTTCGAAGTCTGTGGGCACTTAGATGCCGTGTTTAGAAAATTAGAATTAATAGGTTGATAAAGAGGTTTATCTTCACAGCGGAGGTTATATTATGGAATCACAAATTATTTTCGGTATTGATGTTAGCAGTAAATCTTCCACAGTTTGTGTGGTTAATGACCGGATCAAACAAGGCGAATCTTTTAGAATCTCTAATGATTCCTTTGGCTATCAAAAACTTTATGAGCAACTGAACCAATATTTGATAACTCCTTTAGTTGTTTTCGAAGCTACTGGTGTTTATTCTCTAAGCCTGCAAGCTTTCTTAGAGGATTATCATATTAAGTATTTGAAGCTTAATCCGCTTAAAGCGAAAAAGCTAATGGACAATAATTTACGCCATAATAAAACTGATAAGGTAGATGCTTATCGCCTGGCTTTAATTCAATTTAATGCCCCGCAAAAGCTGCGTGATCCACAGCCCAGAGAGTATCATGAACTTCAGAATGCCAGTCGCTATTATGAAGAACTTACTAGGAGTATAGTTACTACTAAAAATCAATTGCACCGCAACCTCCAATCCACTTTCCCACAAATTGAAGAAATACTGTCTCATCCATCTGGCAGAATTTATTGGGCGCTTGTTAGTCTTTTCCCACATGCTGGATATGTTCTAGAAAAGAATGAGACACAGGTAACTCAAATGCTTAATTCTATTTCTGGAATAGGACAACAAAGGGCACGGTACTTAACCACAAGATTATACGCTTTTGCTAGAGAAGCTTATCCTTATGATTCCAAAGATAGTATTATCGTTAGAGCTATTCAAAGGAACATTTCTAATTTATTTTCACTCCAGCAAGAACGCGACTATGTAATTAACTACATGGAAAAGCTGGCTAAAGCAGTAAACGCTCGTGCTTTATCCATCTATTTGAGTATCCCAGGGGTTGCTAGAATTACAGCAGTGAGATTAGTAGCAGAGCTCGGTGATCTAAGACGGTTTAGCACTTCAGCTCAAATTGATGCGTTTGTTGGCATTGATCCAGGAAGGTACCAATCTGGTGAAAAAGACAGTTCTCTTGGCATTACCAAGCATGGCAATCATATTGCCAGAAAAATACTTTATCGAGTTATTACTCAAATGGAGACGGTAAAGGCTACGCAGCCTTGCCATATAACTGATTATTATGACAAGAAAAAACGATCTTCAAATAGCCAAGGCTATAAGAAAATCGCCATTGCATCAGTCCATAAACTGATACGCACAATGTTTGCTCTTATCAAACATGATCAATTATATGATTACAACATAGCCACCGAAAATAAAAGACTTTAGCTGAAATCAAATAATCAACTTAAGTATA
>NZ_PCYV01000071.1:0-1570 GCF_002553785.1 Lactobacillus sp. UMNPBX15 | reverse complement strand
CTAAGTGTATAATTTTTTGCGGTAAGTTGAATAAATAATTAAAAAGCTCAAGTCCTTTGAATTTGGACTTGAGCTAAAACAAAAAGACCAGTAGTCTGATGTTAAGAACAAAAACACATTAGAAGCTGGTCTTTTATGGAATCTATTATAACTGATATCGTGAAAATTATTAAGTCTGAAAATAATGTTATTGCTCGTGAAAAGGCATTAATGTGCTATTTCTTTAATCTAATTAGAGAATTAATGAAACTAGCGCTAGAAGAAGTTGATGCTGGTTTAGTTGAGGAGACTAAAAAGCAAGGCTATCAGATTGAAAAGAGAAATAAGCGTTCAGTTGTAACTGTCTTTGGAGAGATTAGCTATTGGCGCAGGAGATATATTTGTCCAGGCAAAAAGGCTAAATACCCGCTGGATGAGCTGATGGGCTATGACAAGTATAAGCGTTATAGTGTTTTAGCAGTGAAGGATGTTTTACAGGTTAGTGCTGTGGCAACTTACCGTAACACTGCTTTGGCAGTTAATACCCTTTCTTGTTTTAACATTAGTCATAGTCAAGTTGGCAAACTGATAGTTCAAGCAGGCAAACTGATTAAAAACCAACAACAGTCGGAAGAAAGATACGATGGCATTACCCAAAGGAAAAAGGTGCCAGTACTTTATCTTGAAGGCGATGGTGTTGTGATTAAGGGCACCAAGAAACGGCTAGAGTTTCATCGCTATCAAGTCTGTGAGGATATTATTAATTTAAGCCAAAAGCGCAGGAAGAGAGTTCAGGCCAAAGAGTTTGTTTCTTTAAGCCGCTTGGATGCTTTGCAAGAAATTAAAACCTATTTAGCTAATACCTATGACTTAAGCGATACTTTAATCATCAGTAATGCCGATGGCGGTGCCGGTTATGCCAAGAAAGATTTTGATGAAATAGTTGGTTATTGCCGGCAGCACGAACACTTCTTGGATGTCTTTCACTTGAATAAAAAAATTAAGGACCGTCTAAGCTTTATGCCAGCTATGCAAGGCAAATTGATCAGCGCAGTTGAGTTTAAATATGACCGTCACTTAACTGATGTAATTTTAGACACGATTGAAAGCAATCTGATTGATGAACTGAATACGCCAGAAAATCATGAAAACCTAAAGCTTCTGCGCAGCTATCTTCATCGTCGCTGGGCGGATATAAAACCATTCAAAATGCGTCATTTGTCGGTAATTAAAGCAATTGGCTGCTGTGAAAGCAATCATCGCAAATATACCTATCGCGTCAAAGGGCAAGGAAAATACTGGTCAGAAGATGGTGCCGAAGGAATCTTGCGTGTACTGACTTGTATCAAAAACAATGAACTGGAATACTGGCTTAGCAGTGAGTTCGCTGGTGGACAGCTGGATATTGGTGATCAGGAAGAATTGAAAGGTGCAGTTCGTGCTAGTCTAAGAAAGATGCATGAAACCCATCTGGGCATTCATCATGGAATAATTGAAAGTTTAACGGCAGGTCATAGCTATTTGAATGATTTCGGTAGGAAAATAAATCAGATAAATATTTAAGAAATTAAGGTTAGACTAATGGTTCACA
>NZ_PCYV01000070.1:0-1629 GCF_002553785.1 Lactobacillus sp. UMNPBX15 | reverse complement strand
GGCCCTATCCATCCCCGCATTAAAATACGGGGATTTTCGGGCGTTTTTCATTAAAACTTTTCTACTAGCGTTCTTAATGAAAAATAGCGCATTACCCATATTCACATAATTATGGAAGAAACCTAATGACTCAATACAAACCAAAGGCAATGGTTAATGAATTATTTATTTTTTCTTAGATCTTTAACACCTGTAATAGCTTCCATGCCTTCACCCATTGCTTACCAAATTTTCGAAGCTTCTTGTGCGTCCATAATATCTGAACTATTTAAATCAATCATTAAAAAGCACCTCCAAAACTTTTTACTAAAAATTACAATTATTCATGCAGCGTTTTCTACCACAATTAATCTTTTCCGTGTTTTCTTTGCACAAAATACTTTTTAATTTGTTCAAGGTCCTCTGTGGTGGCTTCTTTCAAAATAAAATTTTTAGTAACCGATTTAAATACTGTTTTCGAGTTTTGTTTTTGGTATCCCACTTTTTAGTCGTCTTTTTTTGTACTTCACTAACTGTCATTTTACTTCACTAACCCTATAATAAAAAAATTACTACTGCAACAATAAATATTCCAAGAGCAGCTCTGTTGATTATTTTAGTTGTCTTTACATATTTTCTTTCATTTTTTCTGCCAACTATTAAAAATTTCTTTTTGCTTTTTAGAAGCCTGAGATTTTAAAATTTTTCCTTGTGGTCTCGTATAATTACATTCATGATTTCTTCAGGAATCCCAATATAGCAATACATCCACATACGTGGAGAATACACTCACACATAAAGTATATGACCACCCCTACCAGGATCACCTCCACATACGTGGAGAATACTATTCCATTGTGTATATAACATCTTTTTGAGTAGGATCACCTCCACATACGTGGAGAATACGCAATAAGTTAGCACCTTGCTTTAAATGAATAGGGATCACCTCCACATACGTGGAGAATACTGTATGTTTGGCAGTTTGGAATAGGCGGATATTAGGATCACCTCCACATACGTGGAGAATACTCAAGAGAATTAAGCGCCCAAGCAAGCAGGATAGGATCACCTCCACATACGTGGAGAATACTGGATGAATATCCGCTACCCAATCAGGATTAAAGGATCACCTCCACATACGTGGAGAATACTATGCAAAACAGGAGGTATTTAAATGAAAGAAAGGATCACCTCCACATACGTGGAGAATACCCCAATACAACGACCTGATAAGGATTTAATCTAGGATCACCTCCACATACGTGGAGAATACGTGTTGAAGGTACTGGTACTTTAGGTGGTTATAGGATCACCTCCACATACGTGGAGAATACAAGGTAAGTTCGGAGCGGAACCAAACGCAATTAGGATCACCTCCACATACGTGGAGAATACCAGACGGATATAAAAATAAATTGCGATCAAGTAGGATCACCTCCACATACGTGGAGAATACAGTAAACAAATCCTGATATAACAACAATCACAAAACGATAGATCCCAAAATTTCATCACTTTGTCATTACTATTGTATCTATTTTAATCCCATTAGTCACACAACAACAGAATTTTCTTGTCTCCCTAAATATACAAAACATTCTAAGCTAAATAGTGAATTAGTTATCCGACGGGATAATTGATTCACTA
>NZ_PCYV01000006.1:0-66572 GCF_002553785.1 Lactobacillus sp. UMNPBX15 | reverse complement strand
GAAAATGTATTCAAATAAAATAAAGTGGATATATTTAACCAATATTTTCTAACATGATGGCATTGCGGACAATTATCCAAAATATGTCCTTTCAATGGACAAGTTTGATATGAGTCGCAATGGGATAATTCATCAGAATATTATTGATTTTTTGCTTGAAAAATAACCGCAATAAAAGAGGACTAGTCAAAATTGGCTGGTCCTCTTTTTCAAAATTTAATTATTTCCTTAAAAATTCAACACCCACAGGAAGATCAGGAATACTACAAACAGTACCCACATCATCGGTGTGACTTCCTTGCCACGCTTAGCAGCAAGCATACAGATAGGGTAGGTGATCATGCCCCATGATAAACCGTCTGAAATTGAGTAAGTAAGAGGCATCCCTAAAATAATCAAGAATGCAGGAACTGCAATTTCCAACTTGTTCCAATGAATATGAGCAGTATTTTGTGCCATTAATACTCCAACAATGATTAAGGCAGGAGCAGTAACTTGGCTAGTGAAAACACCAAGCAATGGACTGAAAATCATTGAGATTAAGAAAAAGATCGCTACAAAAACTGCGGTTAAACCGGTACGGCCACCAACGGCGATACCAGCACTTGATTCAACGAAGGCACCAACAGGTGAAGTACCAAGGATTGAACCAACAGCCATCGCACTTGAGTCAGCTGCTAAGGCCTTACCTACACGTGGCATCTTGTTGTTCTTCATGAAACCAGCTTGTTGAGCAAGTCCGATTAAGGTACCTGCAGTATCGAAGAAAGTAACAAGCAGGAATGTTAAGACAACAACCCACATTTGCACGGAGTTGATGTCCTTTACGTGGAAAATAGCTTGACCAAAGGTTGGAGCTAAGCTAGGTGCGGTAGAAATCACCTTGTGTGGCAATGCAATTTGCCCAGTGCAGATCCCGAAGATAGCGGCAAGAACCATTCCGATAAAGATTGCACCAGGAACGTTCAAGATCATCAAAATGACAGTTACTAGCAAACCAAAGATAGTGATCCAAACGAGGGGATCGTGTAATGATCCTAAACCTACCAAAGTTGATTTATTAGCAACGATCAATTTACCATTTTGTAAACCTAAAAAGGCAATGAATAAGCCGATCCCAGAAGAAATGGCAAACTTTAAGTCAGCTGGAATTGAATCAATGATCTTTTCTCTTAATTTGAATAAAGTAATTAAGATGAAAATAATTGATGCAACGAAAACTGAAGCCAAGGCTGTTTCCCATGAAACATGCATCCCAATACATACGGTGTAAGCAAAGAAGGCATTGATTCCCAAAGCTGGTGCCTCACCGATCGGGTAGTTGGCAACGATCCCCATGATTGCAGTACCAAGAGCGGCAGCTAAAGCAGTAGCGGTGAAGACTGCACCGGTATTCATACCGCTGGCGCCCAGTACGCTAGGGTTAACAAACAAAATATAGGACATGCTGATAAAGGTAGTTAAACCAGCAATAAATTCAGTTCGAATGTTGGTTTTGTACTTATCTAATTGAAAGTAGCTTTTTATAAAATTCATTTTATCTCCCCAAAATATTGTTCGTGTTTTAACTTCTTGAACACAACTCTTATACTTTAGCATTGATAAATAAATTTGTAAACGCGAATTATTTTAATGATTACTTGGGCATTTATTGCAATTTATCTTTAAATGATAGGAAAAGCATTTAATTGAATCAGCTTTCATTAGCATAAATAAAGCATTATCCTAGGATATAAGAATTAAAAAAGAAATAAAGGTGAAAGAATGTCCGCACAACTTATTTTTTCAGATCTTGATGGCACATTAATTAATGATGATTTAAAGGTAACCGCCGCAACGCGGGATGCAATTCGTAGACAAATTATTAATGGTAATATTTTCGTTCCTGCATCAGCACGTCTTCCTAAAGGGATGATGACAGTGGTTAATCAAATTTTGAAAGTTTGTCCGTTTATCGCGTATAACGGTGCTTTAGCCCTTGATGAAACAGGCAAAGTACTAATCAGCCGTTTTTTTAATGCAAAAGAAGCAGCTGAAATTTGCCGCTACGTTGATGAGCAAGATAATGATGCAGCTTGGAATATCTATAGTGGCTATGTTTGGTATTGTAGTGAAGAAAAGAGCCCACGGGTTAAAAATGAAGAAAGAATTGTCGATGTAAAAGCAACACCGACTACAATTAATCAACTTGAAAAACTGCAGGGCGTGCATAAAGGTCTAATTATGGGAGATTCAGCGGATCTTGATCGTATGCAAGAAGAATTAACTGCTAAATATCCTGATTTGACTTTTGTTAGATCAGCAGAGAATCTATTAGAAATTGTTTTAAAGGGTGTAAGCAAGGCTAGTGCAGTCAAAATAGTTGCTCAAGAATATGGCGTAGACTTGCAAAATTGCATTGCTTTTGGCGATAACTATAACGATGAAGATATGTTGGAAGAAGTGGGGTATCCATTTTTAATGGGTAATGCCCCAGCAGAACTAAAACAAAAATTTGCTCCGGAACAAATTACTGCTGATAACAATCATGATGGGGTTGCGAAGGCATTAGCAAAAATTGAATAAATAAAAATCGCATAGAAGCTCTATGCGATTTATTATTTCCTGGGAAATTATTGTTTGTCTTTTTCAAAGATGTAGCTAACGAAGCTAAAGACTATGATAACTAACCCAGCAATGATCCAGCCCATAGTTGAAAATTTAGATCCAATTAAAAGTAATAGGGCAACCAGGAGAATATAAATAGTATCAAGTCCAATTGTCAGTTGCTTATATTTGCTTCCTAATTTTTTCAATAGAGAAGAACGGTATCTGGTTAGTAATTGCCGTCCAATAAGATAGATGACAACAAGGGTGTAGATTGCTGGAGTAATAAAATTAAATTGTTTTTGAAAATATAGAATCCATTCAATGATTAAGAGAATAACTAATATTGCATAGGCAAAGTTATCGGTTATTCTTTTTAGTTTAGTCAACTTTTTCTTTTGAGCGATGATTGCGACAATGCCCAAAATTAAGCAAACTATGATAAGTGGGAAAAACCATTGTCCACCGGTTACGGTTGATAACATAAAAACTCCTCCTTTAAACACATTTTTTCAAATTATACAAAAATAAAGCGAAAAATTCACTGTAAACAAAAAATCATTCAAAATGCATTCGTACGCAAATTGAATGTTTTTATTTATGCTTCAATTTGAATATCGGTAGGCTTTTCCCAATCTTCAGGTAATTTGCCCATCTCTTTTAATTTGTCAGTGATTTGATCCAAGACTATTTGCTTATCAGCTGGATTAGCCATGAAGTCTAATTTATCACCGTCAATTTCCATTTTAGGTGAGTAATCGTAGTTCTCATACCAAGGCTTGTAATAACGAAGCAGACGCTTGTAATAGTCCTCTAAAGTTGAATCATAACTTAACTGTTCATAGGGACGGCCACGTTTTTGAATTCGTTTGATCATCGTATCATAAGAAACATTAATGTGAACGAGCAAGTCAGGATTCTTCTTAGGCATCCGTTTTAGTTCGCTCATCATATTGTGCAATAACTCATAGTAAGTATCGACTTCTTCAGAAGTAGCACGGCCGATATCAGCGTTCATTTGGAAGAATAAGGCGTCTTCATAGATAGAACGATCTAAGACGTTATTATCTTCAGTGAGCGCGTCTTTAATGCTGTGGAAGCGTGTGTTCAAGAAATATACTTGCAATAAGAATGCATATTTTTTAGGGTCAGCGTAAAAAAGTGGCAAAACTGGATTGTCATCAACACTTTCATAGAAAGGCTTAGTCCCTAAATATTTAGATAAAATACCTGTTAAACTGGATTTACCGGCTCCAATTGGCCCGCTTAAAACAATAACTGTCATCACGTTCCTTCTTTTTCTTATAAGTTGCCGATTTCATGCAACTTTTCATCAATTTCTTTAAGTACTTCTTTTTGTGCATCCATGTTGGTAACAAAATCAAGTTTGTCGCCATTGATTTCTATCTTTGGTGAGGCATGATAATTTTCATACCATGGTTCGTAGTACTTTAAAAGTCTTGCGTAATAATCTTTCAAACCTGGATCAGTGCTGATTTGCTCAAATGAACGACCGCGCTTCTTGATTCGGTTAAGCATAGTATCAAGGGAGACATGAATGTAAATCAGTAAGTCAGGCTTCTTACTTGGATTGCCAGGAGTGTCTTCCATCATGTTGTCGAGTAAGTCATCGTAGATCTTGAACTCGGTTGGATCAGCGACCTTGCTATCGGCGTTCATCTTGAAAAACAGTGCATCTTCATAGATAGAACGATCGGAGACACTGTTTTTTTCTTGAATTGCTTGATTGATCTGTGCTAAACGGTGGTTAAGGAGATAAGTGTTAAGCAAAAAAGTGTAACGCTTCATGTCCTTGTAGTATAAAGGCAATACGGGATTGTTATCAACGCCCTCATAGAATGCCTGAGTCCCTAAATGTTCAGCTAGAATACTGGTTAAACTGGATTTACCGGCTCCAATTGGCCCACTTAAAACAATAACTTGAATCACATTCTTTCTTAAATACCATATGTAGACAATTATTAAGTTTAATACGATATGTTGTGGCACACAAGTGATTTTTTGATTATGTTTCACATCTAAAAGTCAAGGGTAGAAATAAAAAATCGAATAGGAATGAAACATAATTCGATAAAAAACTGAATTATGTTTCATTTTTTATATAAAAATGAAATTTTGTGAAGTATATTTCATTGTAGATACAGGCTGCTAAATAAAAAAACTAGGTCTTCCACGATTGTAGAAAGCCTAGCTTTTTCTATGCTAATAATTAAATTATTGTTTTTAGTTCTTGTATTTGTCATCCAATTCTTGTGCAGCTGCTTCATCAACGATAACAGTTACATCTGGGTGCTTTTGTAAAATTGATGCAGGAACTTCTTCAGTAATAGGTCCTTCGATCATTTCTTTGATAGCTTTAGCTTTCTTTTCACCAAAAGCCATCAAAACAATCTTCTTAGATTGCATAATATTAGCAGTACCCATGCAGATGGCACTCTTTGGCACTTCATCGATACTGTCAAAGAAGCGAGCATTAGCCTTGATAGTATTTTCGGTTAACTTAACTTCATGAGTGCCGATGTTGAATGGAGTGCCTGGTTCGTTAAAGGCAATGTGACCATTGCGGCCGATTCCTAATAGTTGAATGTCGATAGGATTGTCTTTGATAATTTGATCATATTCTTTACAAAAAGCATCAACGTCTTTTGCCATACCGTCAGGAACGTAAGTCTTCTTAAATGGCTTCTTGTCAAATAAATGCTTTTGCATGAAGTAGTGGTAGCTTTGAGGATTATCTGGGGTTAAACCAACGTATTCATCGAGGTTAATGCTGGTAAGATTTTCACAGTTAAGATCGCTTTTTACCCAGTTTTGGTAAAGTGTTTCAGGGGTTGAGCCGGTTGCCAAACCTAAGACTTTAGCACCGTTCTTGATTCCTTTTTCAAAAATTTCAAATGCTTTTGCTCCACCTTGAATTTTATTTTCGGTAACAATAACTTTCATAATTAAGACCTCCTCATTTACCGGTCTAGTCCATTATAAAATGGAATAGACCATTTTGTCAATTGGTTGATAAAAATAATTACGAATCAATTATGTTAAAATTTGAACATAAGGAAGTGAACGAGGATGAATTTTGAAAAACTAACAGGTTTAGGAATTGGTAGCTGGGGTTTGGGTGAAGATCCTAAAAAGAAAAAAGATGAAATAGCAGCTATTCGCTATGGCCTTGATCATGGCCTGAGTGTAATTGATACAGCCGAAATGTATGGGGATGGCCAAAGCGAAGAGCTAATTGGTGAAGCGATTAAAGGATATGATCGCGAAAAATTATTTTTGATTTCAAAATTCTACCCCTATCATGCAACGCCAAAACTAGAACGTCAGAGTCTAGAAGCCAGTCTAAAACGCCTTGGAACAGATCATCTGGATCTTTATCTATTACACTGGCGGGGCAGTCACCGCTTGTCTGATACGATCCGCGGCTTACAAGCATTACAAAAAGATGGCTTGATCCGTTATTGGGGTGTATCCAACTTTGATACGGCTGATATGCAGGAGCTTTTTACAGTGCCAGGTGGAGAAGAATGCTTTGCTAATGAAGACTTATACAATATCAGTGAACGTGGGACAGAATTTGATCTGCAAGCTTGGCAAGAAGAGCACGGTGTAAACTTTATTGGGTATTCACCATTTAATTCAGGCAAGGGCAACACAATTCGAATTACGCGTAATTTGAAAATTGTTGCACGTGATCATGACGTTACGCCTCATCAGATAATGCTAGCTTGGACGATGCGCAATGGCAATGTTTTAACGATTCCTAAGGCAAGTAGTGTAGAACACATGAAGGAAAATATTGCAACACAAAAGATTAAACTTACAGATGATGAGCTTAGATTGCTTAACAGTGATTTTCCAATGCCAACTGAGAAAACGCCGTTAGCTGTTATTTAGTACAAGATATAGTAAGATTATCACATATAAGTGCTATATCTTGTGGATAACTATGTGGACATGTGTAAAATAAAAGGCTGTTTCATGTGAAACAGCCTTTTTTTCTTATTTCGATTTGATGTAGTTAACCCCATCTGCGGCAGGTGCAACTGACTTGCCGAGGAAGAGGACCAAAACGATGATTGTAATAACGTAAGGTGCAATCTGCATGTAAACGGATGGAATTTGATCGATTCCTGGCAGTTGATGTCCAATAATACTTAAGCTTTGAGCAAAACCAAAGAAAAGGGATGAGAGCATTGCACCGATTGGATTCCATTTACCAAATATAACGGCAGCTAAAGCCATGAATCCTTGTCCAACGATAGTAGAAACAGAGAAGTTACCAGATATTGCTTGAGCAAAGACGGCACCGCCAAGACCTGCCATAAAGCCGGAAATTAATACACCTGCATAACGCATGCCATAGACATTGATTCCCATTGTGTCAGCTGCTTGAGGATTTTCACCACATGAACGTAAGCGTAGGCCAAAGCGAGTCTTATATAAAATCCACCACATCAAAATAGCAAGAATAATGGCAATCCAAGCAGGGGCAGAGGTGTTTTTGAAGAAGATTGGCCCAACGATGGGAATGCTGCTTAAACCAGGAAAGCTGAAGTAGCCGAAGTTAGCGGTGATATTTTCAGTTTGGCCTTTATCATAAATTGCCTTGATCAAGAAAACACCCAAAGGTGGTGCCATGATATTCAACACTGTTCCGGAAATGACATGATCAGCGTGAAAATTGATTGTGGCAACAGCGTGAAGCAATGAAAAAATCAAACCAACAATTCCGCCGACTAGAGTGCCAAGCCAAGGAGTAGCTGCACCAAAAGTTGAAGCGAAAGTTAGGTTGAAGACAATCGCCGCAAAGGCTCCCATGGTCATGATACCCTCCAGGCCAATATTAACAATCCCAGAGTTTTCACTGTAAACACCACCAAGAGAAGCTAGGATTAGAGGCGCAGAATAAACTAAAGTGGATGAAACAATTAACGCCATCATTGTAACGAAATTCATTATTTTTCTCCTTCGATTACTTTTCTACCTGGACCATCAACACCATTGTTGGGTCCTTTTTCTTTTCTGGTTGGAATGTAGTAATCACTGCGGTTCTTCTTAGTTTTAAAAAGCAAACCAATGACATAATTGATAGCGATGAAGAAAATGATGGCAGCAATTACGATAGATACGATTTCATAAGGAATACCGGCAATAGTTTGCATGCCCAAACCACCAATTTTTAAAATTGAGAAAAGAAGTGAAGCTAATAAAATACCAATTGCAGTTCCACCACCAAGTAAGGCAACTGAAAGCCCGTCCCAGCCAATATCCAAACTAGTTGTTTGAGTGAAGTAGTTTTGGTAGGTACCAAGTCCTTGTACTACACCGCCTAAGCCAGAAAATGCACCTGAAAGTAACATTGAAATAATAATATTCTTTTTAGAAGACATCCCGGCATAGCGACTAGCAAAAGGATTGAGTCCAACTGCCTTGATTTCAAAACCAACGGTAGTTTTTTTCATTAAATACCAATAAAAAATAAGTCCAATTATTGCTAAGAAAATACCAGCATTGATTCGCGAATCACCAAACATGCTAGTTAACCAGTTAAGCTTTAAGCTGCCATTGGCTGGAATTGTTTTAGTAGTATCGGTATCGATTCTTAATTTTGAGGACATTACTTGTTGCATTAAATATTGACAAGTATAGAGCACAATATAGTTAAGCATGATAGTAGTAATTACTTCATTAGTTCCAAATTGAGCTCTTAAATAGCCAGCAATTCCTGCAACAATAGCACCAGCTATAGCGCCTGCAATAATAGCTAAAGGCAATAATACTGGCTTAGGCAATTGAGGATTGGCCAATACAATCCAAATAGAAGTCAACCAACCAGCTTGTGCTTGACCTGGCAAACCGATGTTAAAAAAGCCAGCTTTTGAGGCAATTGCAAAACCGATAGAAATAAAAATTAATGGCGTAGCTTCACGAATAGTTTCACCAATACCATTCATATTGCCCAGTGCGCTAGAGAACATGGAGCTGTATGCTTGAAAAGGATTATAGCTCCAAATCAGCATGATAATAGCACCAACTATAAAACCAGCAATTACTGAGATAACTGGTACTAGAATATTTTTGACTTTAGGTGTAACTTTAATCAATTGTTGCATCTTCTTTCTTAACACCGGTCATTAAAAGACCTAGTTCTTGATCTGTAGTTTTTTCAGGTAATACTTCGCCTGAAATTTGACCATCATGCAAAACAGCAATCCGGTCAGATAATTGCATAATTTCATCAAGTTCATATGAAATTAATAGGATAGCTTTTCCTGCTGCTCTTTGAGCTAAAAGCTGCTTATGAATATACTCAATTGCACCAACATCTAAACCGCGAGTGGGCTGGAATGCAATGATTAGATCGCTGTTTCTATTTAATTCTCTAGCGATAATTGCTTTTTGCTGGTTACCTCCCGATAGGTCGCTAGCTGGCAATGCAGGGCTAGTAGTTCGAATATCGAATTTTTTAATTAAATCTACGGCATGCTTCAAGATTGCTTGATGATTAATGATGCCATGATTAGAGAAGGGACGTTGGTAGTAAGTTTGCAGCGCTAAGTTATCAGCTAATGACATGTGAAGAATTAAGCCATATTTTTGCCGGTCTGCAGGAATATGCGCTACGCCAGCTTCGGTGATTTTGCGAACTTTTTGGTTGGTTAAATTTTGACCATTAATTAAAATTTGCCCTGACTTAACATGGCGTAAACCAGTGATTGCTTCAACCAGTTCATCTTGTCCATTGCCGTCAATTCCGGCTAGCCCTAAAATTTCACCTCCACGGATTGAAAGGGAAAGGTCTTTAACGCTTAAGGCACCGTGATTTCCTTTTACCTGTAAGTTTTTGATTGCTAGAATTTGCTTGCCCAAGTTAGGTGCTGGTTTGGTTAGCTTCATGTTGACATGCCGCCCCACCATTAATTCGGCTAACCGCTCATCACTAACTTGATCAACAGCAAAAGTACCAACATCGTGACCACGTCTGATAACTGTAACTCGATCTGCAACAGCCTTGATTTCTTCTAATTTATGAGTGATCAAAATGATTGATTTGCCTTCTTTAGCTAAATTTTTGAGTACTTTAATAAATTCAGAAATTTCTTGTGGGGTTAAAACAGCAGTTGGTTCATCAAAAATTAAAATATCTGCACCACGATAAAGTACCTTTAGAATCTCAACTCTTTGCTGTTGGGCGACAGTAATGCTAGAGATTTTGGCATCTGGATTAATAGCAAAGCCATATTTTTGTGCAAGAGCTAGGACCTGTTTTCTTGCCTTTTTCAGATCGATAACGGGTCCCTTAGTTGATTCATGTCCTAGAATAATATTTTCTAAAACGGTAAATGAATCCATAAGCATGAAATGCTGGTGTACCATCCCAATGCCTAATTTTTTAGCGACAGTTGGATCTTTAATATTTACTTTTTGATTATTAACCAGAATTTCACCGCTTGTTGGTTCAAGTAAGCCAGATAAAATTCTCATTAAGGTAGATTTACCCGCGCCATTTTCGCCAAGCAAAGCCAAAATTTCACCTTGATAGAGCGTAAGGTTAATATCGTCATTTGCCTTGAAACCATCGAAATCTTTGACAATATGGCGCATCTCGATTACTTTATTTCTCTGTTCTTTCATGTAAATAAATACTTCCTTAATTAACTATAGAAAAACTCTTCGCTAAAAAACGAAGAGTTCTCAAAATACTAAGCAGCTGAATTACTTAGTTGGAGCAGTAGCAACCTTAATCTTGCCATCAATAATTTGTTGACGAGCCTTTTGTACTGCTGCCCAAGTTTTAGCGTTTAAATTACCTTTGGTGATTGAAACCCCATTACCCTTTAAGCTGTAAACTAAGTGCTTACCACCAGGGAATTTACCATTGTAAGCATCATTAGCAATTGACTTAGTAGCAACATCTAAGCCCTTTAAGACGGAAGTTAAAGTGAAGTTCTCTTTCTTACCATCTTTTGACTTGTAGTTACCTAGGTTAGATTGGTCAACGTCAACTCCGATTACCCAAACCTTTTTAGCTGCTGGACGGGCTTGGTTGTAATCTTTTCCTTCTTGGAAAACACCGTTACCTGCGTTACCGGCTGCTTGGTAAATAATATCAGCGCGGTTAGCATACATTGATTGAGCAATTGATTTAGCCTTATCGGTTGAAGTGAAGTTACCGATGTATTGGGTTTGAACTGAAATCTTCTTGTGAAGAGCTTTAGCACCGTCAGCAACACCTTGCTTAAAACCGGCTTCGAATAAATCAATAATAGATGACTTAGCACCGCCAATGAAACCTACTTTGTTGGTTTTAGTGGTGTAAGCTGCGGCCAATCCGCCAAGATAAGAAGCTTGATTGCTTTCAAAGGTGGCAGAAGCGACGTTCTTAATCCCAGAGTCAACGCTATCAATGATAACGAAATTCTTTTTAGGATTCTTCTTGGCTGCTTGCTTGACTGCGTCGGCTAATTGATAGCCAACACCGAAAATGGTTTGGTAGCCGGCTGTAGCGGCTTGATCAAAGTTAGGAGTGAAGTCTGCGGCACTGCTAGACTGGAAGTATTGATAACCACCTTTTCCTTGTTTTAAACCATGTTCCTTGCCGTATGCTTTAAATCCTGACCATGCAGCTTGGTTAAATGAATGATCATCAACACCATTTTCATCTGTGATTAGGGCAATGCCATGTTTAGTATCTTTGTTGGCTGATTGACCAGACTTTTTACCCGAACAAGCAGTTAGAATCAAGCCAACTGATGCTAAAACGACACCAAATGATAAAATTTTCTTGAACTTTACGTTCATTATTTCTGTCCTCCACAATATTAATACCGAACAATTTATAAATAAGTTTATTAATTAATACGTATTTTGTCAACAAAAATATTGATCAGGCAAAAAAATAATTGATTGTAATTATAAAAAAGCAAACTATACTAGTATGCTTTTATTTATTGTTAGGATGAATGGCAACCTTAATTTTGCCTTTTAGGATATTAGCTCTAGCAATTTGGGCATCTTTCCAAGTTGAAGCTGAAATCTGTCCTCGTTCAATAGAAACACCATTGTTTTTAAGCCCATAAACTAAATTTTTACCACCAGGGAATTTATTATTATAAGCTCTATTGGCGATATCTTTAACAGAAACATTTACTCCAGTTATTACTGATGTCAAAACAAAATTAGATTTTTGTCCGCCTTTAGCAGTGTAGTTACCGAGATGAGATTGATCGACATCAACTCCGATTACCCACACTTTATCTTTAGCTGGTCTAGTTTGATTAATGGCTTTAGCTTCTTGGAAAAGACCATCACCAGCACCACCAGCAGCATGGAAGATGATGTCGGCTTTTTTGGTGTACATTGATTGAGCAATTGATTTGGCCTTGTCTGAACTAGTAAAGTTGCCAATATATTGGTTTAAGATAGTAACTTTTTTGTGCATTTTTTTAGCTTGATCTTTAACACCTTGAGTAAATCCGGCATCAAAAAGGTCGACAATATCGCCATGAGCACCGCCGATGAAGCCAACCGTGTTGGTTTTGGTTTCTTTAGCAGCTACGACACCAGCTAAGTAGGAAGCTTGTTCGCTCTTGAAATTAGCTGAGACAACATTCTTTTGTCCCTTGATTACATCGTCAATAATGGCAAAATTCTTTTTAGGATAGCGTTTGGCGGCAGAAGCTACGGCATCTTTTAAACTGTAACCAACGCCAAAGATAGTTTGATAACCAGCTTTAGCTGCCTGATCAAAATTAGGAGTGAAATCAGCAGCACTACTTGATTGAAAATATTGATAACCGTTTCGACCGCGGCTCAAGTTGTGCTCTTTGCCATAACTTTGAAATCCTTCCCAAGCAGATTGGTTAAAAGAGTTATCATTTACACCATTACCGTCAGTAATTAATGCAATAGAGTGCTTGGCATCGCTTGATTTATTATTGCTTGCACCCTGTTTTTTACCAGAGCAGGCGGTTAAAATTGCACCTAAACTCAATGCAAGCACACCAATAGATAGTAATTT
Organism: Lactobacillus sp. UMNPBX15; assembly: GCF_002553785.1. Classification (NCBI taxonomy): domain Bacteria; kingdom Bacillati; phylum Bacillota; class Bacilli; order Lactobacillales; family Lactobacillaceae; genus Lactobacillus; species Lactobacillus sp. UMNPBX15. The sequence goes on along the minus strand of NZ_PCYV01000006.1, from coordinate 53,941 downwards.
TTTGACTTTTTTATTCATAAAATTGATCCTCTCTCCATCAAATGATTTTTAACACAAAACGAGATTAACAATATTTAGTGGCTATGTCAAAATTGACATACAACATAAAGTATTGATATAAAGGGATTCTTAATTGGTATAGAACACGATTATGCATTAGAGAGAGTAAGGATAATGCATAATTAAGTAAAAAAATAATAAAAAATACAATATCTTGTCATATTAGATAAAATATACCTAGATATTGTGTAATAAACTTTTTTGCTGAGAAAAAATCTTAATTATGGTTTAATTGAGTCTAAAGAATTAAGTTGGAGAAATATATGAGAAGAGAAGAAACTAAAAGATTAGCAATTACTGCTGTCTTTGCTGCTTTATTGATTGTACAGACTTTTGTGCCAAATGTTGGCTATGTAAGAATTATCCCGGCTTTGCCAGCTGTAACTACTATTCCAATGACAATTGCCGTCTATGGCACGTTAATGGGACAAAAGGCGGGTCTAGGCTTTGGCTTATTCTGGGGTATTACCAGATTGATTGTTGCATATACTCAACCTGGCGATATGGTCAGCTTAATGTTGTTCCAAAATCCGGTAATTTCATTGGTACCAAGTATTTTGGCTGGCTATTTCCCGGGAATTATTGCGAAGGGTATGAGTAAGACTAAATATGCGAAATTGGGTTATATCATAAGTGGAGCAGTCACTTCGTTAACTAATACCGTGATGGTTATTTTGCTGACGAGTATTTTCTTCATGCATGATCCAGCAAGCTTAACTCATTACCTAGGAAATTACAGTTCAGGTACGCCATTGATTTTAATTTTAATTATGGCACTGGGCATGAACGGTTTAGTAGAAGCAATTTTTACAGCCATTGTCGTTCCAGTAATTGTAACGCCACTTAACTTAGTTATGAAAAAGGCGTAACTAAAAAGTTTAATAAATTAAAAAAAAGCTCCTCAAATGCTTGATAAAACAGGCAATGAGGAGCCTTTTTTAGCTGAATTTTATGTGTTTTTTATCCTGAATTACGTAAACCGGAAGCCACACCGTTGATAGTAATTGGAATAATACTTTGGTAAACACCTTGAATCTCATCTTCACGATCACGCTTGATCATTTCTAATTGGATGTAGTTCAAAATGTTGAAGTAAGGCATTCTGTATTCCAGACTCTTCTTAAGAGTAGGTGCATCTTCGATTAATTCATCATGACCTTCAATTTGTAGGATGACTTTCTTAGTTAGTTCCCATTCTTGATTGATGATATCAAAGACTGATTTAACTTGTTCATCTTCGCAAAGATCCGCATACTGCTTGGCAATTCTCATATTTGATTTAGATAAAACCATATCAACATTGGAAAGCAGGGAGTGGAAGAATGGCCAACCTTGGTACATATTTTGTAATTCCTTCAAGTTGGCTGGATCGGCATCGATAAATGACTTGAAACCAGAACCTACGCCATACCAACCAGGGAACATTACACGGCTTTGTGACCAAGAGAAAACCCAAGGGATGGCTCTTAAGCCAGAAAAGTCAGTGAGTTTCTTTCTTGAAGCTGGACGTGAACCTACGTTAAGACCAGAGATTTCTTTGATTGGAGTTGCTTGGAAGAAGTATTTAAGGAAGTTGGGATTCTCAAATACTAGTTTCCGGTAAACTTCGTTGCTTTTAGCTACGATTTGATCCATTGAAGAACGGAAATCTGCGACATGATCTTCGCTAACGATTTGTTTAGAAGCCATTCGATCGATTGTTGCTGAAGCTAACATTTCTAGGTTGTAGTAGGCGGTGTCTTTATTACCATACTTGTTTTGGATAATTTCACCTTGCTCAGTCATCCGCATCCGATCGTTAATTGACTTGAATGGCTGTGCTGTAATTGCTTCGTATGATGGACCACCACCACGACCAACGGTACCGCCACGGCCATGCATAAAGGTAATCTTGATACCCATTTCTTCACCGATCTTAGTTAGATCCTTTTGAGCTTTATAAAGGTTCCAGCATGAAGCTAAGTAGCCACCGTCCTTATTAGAATCTGAGTAGCCTAACATAACTTCTTGATAATTATTTTGAGAAACAAGCCACTTCTTGACTATATCAAAGCTTAAGAATTCCTTGATTATTTCCCGGGCATTATTCAAGTCTTCAACCGTTTCAAATAGTGGTACCACTTGAATTCGGGCTTTTTGATTATCAAGTAAATCGTATTCCTTTAACATGATTGCTTGTTCTAGCATGTCTGAAACACTCTCAGTGTGAGAAATAATATGTTGCTTGATGACGTCTTCACCCAAACGGTCTTTCAATTGACGAGCAGTCTTGTAGATCTTTAATTCTTTTTGTAGTAACTCAGACTTGGATTTGTTATTGGCGTGTAAGTTACGTGGATCATTGTTCAATTCGTTGAGTAAAAGCTTGATCTTTTTGTCTTCGCTTAAATCGCTATAATTGTCACAAATTCCAGCACTCTTAAGTAGCTCAGCGACACAGGCCTCGTTAACGCTAGAATCTTGACGCATATCAATTGTAGCTAGATGGAAGCCGAAGATGTTGATAGCCTCAAGAATTTGAGTAAAGTAGCTGTCTATTACGGCGTGATCATGGTCTTCTTCAAGTGAATTTTTGATGATTTCTAAGTCGGCTTTAAATTCTTGAGCATTTTGATAACAAGGGATTTTATCAAGATTTTGGAGGTCACGTTTCTTTAAGAAAGTGTTCTTGTTAGTAATATTCAGTAATTTTTGTTCAGTGTGCACTAAACGGCTTTGAATATAGTAGAATGCCCGTCTATATGGCTCGTTAGTTCTGAATGGTGAATCATCATTAGAAAGCTCAGATAGGTGCATTACATCGTCAGATGGCTCCATATAAGAAGTAGACATGGAAATGGCTCTATAAAGCTTATTGATTTGCTTAATGTAATATTCAAAGATTACTTGGCTTTGCAAAGTAGCGCTTAGTTCTAGCGTATCAGCCGTTACATAAGGGTTACCGTCACGGTCGCCGCCGATCCACATTCCCATGGTAATTGGCGTAGCATGACTAGCGTTTAGCCCGTGTTTTTTAGCTAATTCCTTGTAACGACTAGTAAATTTGGTGATTGCAGGGATTAAAGCCTTAGGGTAGTAAGCCAAAACATTGGTAATTTCATTAGCTACCTTTAATTTGTGACCACGAATAATGTCAGTTTGCATCAAAATTTCAATGCAAGCCCGCATTTGTTCAGTCCATTCATCGCGATCAATTGTGCCATTCTTCACATCACGATAATTGCGCAAAAGTTGATGAATTTGATCGGTTAATTCCAAAATGGTTTTTCTTTGTACTTGAGTAGGATGGGCAGTTAAAACGGGTACTACATTTACATGTTCAAGGATTTCTTCGGCATTTTTCTTTTGGGCTACAATGTCAATTGTGTCACTCAATTTACCTAGATAATCTTGATGAGTATTGTTAAGCAAATTAACTTTACTTGCTAGTTCTACATCCTCTGAAATGTTGATCAAGAGTGGGAGAGTAGCAAAATAACGTGCAACAACAATCATTTCGCGATTGTTAAGACTAGCAATTTGCTTTTCAAGTTCTTGATAATCTTTGGCGGCAGAGATTTTAATTAAGTTTTGGATCTTATCGAAAGCTGCTTGACCGATTACTTGCTTAGTTGATTCATTCAGTAAATCAGTTAAAACTTTGCTTTCTTCTGCCACTACATTAACATCGCTGTTATTTTCTAATTTTTTAACAGTCATGGTGAAAAAAGTTCCTTTCTTACTTGTTTTTGCTAAAGCTAAGATACCACATATTTTGCTAAAAATTTAGGTTATTGTGAACAACGTAACAAATTCTTTATTAAATTCATTCACTCCGCAATGCAATTGCAGCATCTTTCTTTGCAGCCATTCGTGCTGGAATATGACCACCTAAGAGGGTGAGGATAGTTGAAATAATGATCAAAACAATAGCAGCAGTAGGATCTAGTTGGGCTACATTTGCCAGATCAGTAATCTTGTAAATGATACTGTTAATTGGGAATGTTAGTAGGTAAGCAATCAGAATGCCTAATACACCAGAGAAAACACCTAGGATGAAGGTTTCGGCATCAAAGACACGAGTAATGTCTTTTTTACGGGCACCTAATGCCTTGAGTACCCCGATTTCCTTAGTTCGCTCAAGTACTGAGGTATAAGTTAAAATACCAATCATAATCATAGATGTGATTAATGAAATACCAGCAAATGCGACAAGGATCGTCGTTATCCCGCTTAAGAGGCCGCCAGTCATTGTGGTAACAGCGTTTGACATGTCAGTATAGAGAATCTTGTCTGATTTTTTCTTCCCTTTGTTCCATTTGTCAAGATAATCAAGTACTTTATCTTTATCATCAAAATTGTTGGGATAAATCATGATGCCAGTAGGGATGCTGGTACCGCCAAGAGTCTGCATTGTAGCTTTCTTTTCATTGGCATTTAGTTTTTGGTTAGTTAATACGCTATGGTTACTCTTCTTTTGTGCCTTTACAATTGCAGAGTTTTTATTTTCATTAATCACGCGTTGTGAAAGTTGATCGCTATAAGCAATTCCAGTTGATAACAAGGCCATTGAATCTTCGTTTTTAGGACGAATGACACCAGCAATCTTTAGCTTGGTTTGAGCACCGTTATACATGGCGTTATTTACCTTTTTAGGAATAAACATGCCAGTTTGCAATTGCTGATAGTAATCATTGTTGGCAACTACACGAAATTGCTTATTTACTAATTGGCCGAATTTGACGTGTTCCTTATTCTTTAAATCGAAACCAAGATTTTTTAAGGCATTGATGTTAACAGTATTTTTATTGTCAGTAACTAAAACCAAGTCGGTTGCCTTAGTAGGCCAAGTGCCTGAGAGCAATTGATAGTTTTGCTTCAAAAATGAGCCTTTCTCTTTATTTAAAGTAGTGGGAAAGACACTTGAACCCAGTCCCATTGAACTCATCGCTTGGGATCTAGCAGCTAGAACAGAATTAGTCTGATCAGGATCCGTATTTGAAAATTGCACGCGTTCAATTTTTCCCTTGTTTTTAGCTAATAAATTCAAGCTTACGCCGCGTTGGTAAGACACGTTATTGGCATAATTAGGATTGATCTTCTTGATGTAGTTAACATACTTTGTGCTAATTTTATTAACGTGTTGGGCCTGTTCGCTTTGGTCTTGTTCTGCCGTTACATAGCCGCGGTTTTTGACATTTTTATCCGATTCTTTACGTGCATTAGCTGAAGTAATGTCAGTTGCGGTCTGTGAAATAGAAATCGGATATTTTGCTAAGGCCTTGCTCATTGTGGTATTGATTTGCTTTTGAAAACCATTAGAGATAGCTAAAACTACGGCAATTGAGATAATCCCGATGCTTGAAGCAAAAGCAGTTAGCAGAGTTCGACCTTTTTTTGTCATAATATTGGTGAAACTCAACTTGATGGCGTTCCAGTAAGACATCTTGGTACGCTTGAGGTTAAATTTGTCTTCTTCCTTATTAGGGCTAAAAGGATCAGAATCATGACGAATCTTACCGTCTTGGAAATTAACGATTCTTGTGGCGTATTCTTTAGCTAATTCAGGATTGTGAGTCACCATAATAACGAGTCGATCTTTAGATAGTTTTTTGATCAACTTCATAATTTGGACAGAAGTCTCAGTATCAAGTGCACCAGTTGGTTCATCACAAAGTAGAATATCAGGGTCGTTGGCAATTGCTCGAGCAATCGCTACTCGTTGCATCTGACCGCCAGACAACTGGTTAGGACGTTTATTTAGATGGTCTTTCAATCCCACTTCTGTTAACGCCGCAATTGCTTTTTCATGGCGCTGTTTTTTAGGCACACCAGACAAATTCATCCCTAGTTCCACATTGGCGATGATCGACAAGTGGGGGATTAGATTATAATTTTGAAAAACAAAACCAACGGTATTGTTGCGGTAAGCATCCCAGTCGGTCTCTTTAAAATTCTTGGTAGATTTGCCGTTGATGATCAAGTCACCTTGGTCGTAACGGTCAAGTCCGCCAATTACGTTTAACATGGTAGTTTTTCCAGAACCACTCGGACCTAAGATAGCGACGAATTCCTGATCACGGAACGAGATTGTAACGTCGTCTAAAGCGTGGGTGATGTTGTCCCCCACCTTATATGACTTAAAAATATGCTTTAGTTGAAGCATTGCATCCCTCTTTTCTAAATTACAGTAAATCTTTCTAATCCTGTCATGACTAAGATAGCTTGCAGGATAAAGAATAAAACGATTAATCCCATGATAACGAAATGACGGCGTTTATGCATGACAAACACACCGGCAAATTCGCGGATAATTGCGTTAGGCAAGTAGTAGAATCTGGTGTAAGCACCGACACCATTGGCTTTTAAACCAACTTCTTTAGCTAAAAGGCCAGCGCGAAAAATGTGGTAGTTATTGCTGAAGAAGCGTGCTTTGAAATGAGTATTACCGAAGTCTTCAGTAGCGATTTTTTTAGAAAAAAGCATATTTTGGTAAGTATTTTTGGACTGGTCTTCTAATAAAATGTGGTCAACGGGGATCCCACGGCGTTGTGCAAAACGAGACATGGCGAGTGCTTCTGAGATCTTCTCATCAGGACCTTGACCACCTGACATGATCAGAATTGGCCGCTTACGTCCCTTTTGGTATTGACGGTTAGAGTATTGAATCGCACGATTAATTCTGGCTGCCAGCAATTTAGACACTTGGTCACCGTTGATCAAGCCAGCTCCCAAAACAATCAAATAGTCTTGATGATAAGTGCGAGGATAGATTTGGTATAGGAGCAAATTTAGTAAAAAATTGTAGAGTACCAATCCTAGGTAGATTGCAATCGCTGGAATTGAAGCTAGGGCTATGCTGAGCCAGCGTGGCAAATATTTACCAGGTCCTAAAATCACGATGATACTAATAATTAAAGCCAAAAATCCAGAAATCAAAGTGAGTAAATTAGGTAGGGTATGGCTTTCATATTTCCAAACGAAATAGGCGTTCCAAAACAGAAAGATCCAAGCAAAAATTAATAGCAATGCAACGCCAAATAATGCAGCTAGAACTAGTAGGTCATAGGCACGTTGCAAGCCGTGACTCGTACTTTTGTGTACCATAACGGTGATCCAAGAGAGCATTGAGACTATAAAGATAGTAAACAAAACGCCATTAATCAAACGTCTTGGTTCGATAAGCCAAGAGATTAAAAAGACAAAAAATATCAGTAACATAAAGACTGAAATGTAGAAGAACTCACCGCGTCTCCCCAAAAAAGCGATGATCTGATTAAGCATAGATAGATACTCCTCCTTAGGTATTTTTTCTTATTTACATTATAATAGAAACAATGATTACTAGTTGAAAGAATCAAGGTGTGAATGAAAAATGAAGAGATTTGGACATTACCTGGGAAATATTGCAGGGGCTGTGTTGGCTTTGGTAATGTATTCTGAATTAGAAGTACTTTACTTTAGACCTCAGCGATTTGATTTCGGGCAATATCGCGTCTTCGTTACGGCGCTTGCTACGGTAATAGTTTTGTTTGCAATTTCCTATATTTATCGCAGGCAATTAAAAGAAGAAAATGATTGGGGCTTTGATGAAACACCACACTGGGACTGGCGCAGAATCGGAATAGCGATGATCGGTTTTGTACTGATTGTAGTAGGTTCGATTGTGATGCTTAATCTAGTTGGTGGCGGCGTTTCAAAGAACCAGGAAAGCTTGAATAAAATAGCGGAATACAATGCAGGTTTATTTAGGATCCTAGTAGTTTTCATCGCGCCATTTTGTGAGGAACATATCTTTAGAGGGATGTTTTTCAATATCTTTTTCACTAAGAAAAATACTAGAAATAAGTGGCTAGGTATTGTTGCAAGCGGATTTTTATTTGGCTATATGCATGATCCGGCATTAAGTAAGTATATCTTAGTATATTGGGTCTTAGGCATGGTTTTAGCTTGGGTCTATATGTCAACCAAGGATTTGCGCTATTCAATTTTGGTGCACATGTGCTATAACGCGTTAGGTTTTATTTAGATATTGAAACAAGTGTTTGGGAAAGAACGGCTTCTCAGACACTTTTTTAATGCTTTTGGACAAAAAATCCCCGCCATCGTTATTATAGCAACACTTTCAGACGACTGAATTATTTTTGAAAAACTTTGAATTATCCCTTGCAATTAATAACATATGTTATACAATAAAGATGCAAGGAATAAGGGAACAAAAAGTTCCAACAAGTTAAGTGATATATAAATTAGAGGTATTCATTATGTTAGTTTCAAAGAATTTAGTTAAAGTTGTTTCAATCGCAGTTGCTTCAATGAGTTTAATGGGTGTTGGTGCTTCAGTTAGTCAAGCAGCTAGTTTTCCTGCTCCAAAGTTAGGTGTTGCCGAAACTATGCCAACTGATCCTGCAATTAAAAAGGGTGACAAGATCTTTGTTACTGTAAAGGACACTAAGAACCAAAAAGTTAATGTTTTGGACGCACAAGGTCACAAGACTAGCCAAAAGGTTTCAATGGGTTCAACTTACACCGTTAAGGATGTTAAGAAAGCTGCTGGCAAGAAGATCGTCAAGATCAACAAGAGTCAATGGTTGAACATCAAAGACGTTGTAAAGGATTAATTAAAAGCTAAAAATTTGTAAGCTTGCATAATGAATACCATGTCAAAAGCCGTGAAAGTAAATTACTTTTACGGTTTTTAATTTTCTTTTTCTGGCCAGATTTGTTGTACGTCTTTAAAAATCTCAAGCCATTTTTGAGCAACTTCCATGCAATTCAGCTGAACTATGGTATCAATCATTGCCAATACAGGCTATGCGTTGAGAGTATGGCAGTAGTCGATAATTTTTTGTAAAAGGGTCAATGTTAAACTAAAGAACATGAGATAGAAGCGAAGTTCTATCTTTTTTAATTCATTAAGAATTTTTTGAGCGTAATCTAGCTTCTTTTTGAAAACTAAGGCAATAACTGTATCAGATAAACCACCTATGAAAATGGTGGTGTTTTCGTTCAAACTTTCTGTAGGATGAAAGTTGTGAATAATTCGCAGAGCAATTTGATAGCCGATTTTAGAATTTAGCAAAAACGGTGAGTTAGCAAAGAGCAAAATATTGTATTTAGACCAAACGGTGTTGTGAAGCAGGTATGAACCGATTCGATTAATGTCTGCAGGTGTTAGATAGTTTTTACAAGTCATGAGAAATAATTGATTGCAGACAAGAATGATGTTTTTGAGTTCGAGAATATTTTTGGTGGCGTGATAATGATTTAGCTGCTCCTGAACAAATTTTTCGAGTACCTTTGTATCATTGTCTTTAATGGCCGTTATAATGTCGTCTGGCAATGTAAATTCTGTTTTCATTGCAGCGTAATGCGTGAATTCGTTAAGCGTAATGTTGATGCGCCTGAGTAATGCAATGGCGGTGCTAAACTCAACTTCTACCTGATTGTTTTCCCAGCGTGATAACTTGGAGATTGAACAAATACCCTTGCAGGCTTCAGTTTGAGTGATTTCTTGATCTTTGCGCAATTGTTTGTAAACTGAACCATATTTGAACATAATTTTTTACCTCGATTTGCAGATCTGCAAATATGTTAGATTTAGGCTTATTATCTTGCGATAATCAAAATACATCAAGTACTTGGAGGAAAAAAGGTAAAAGAAACATGAAAGTAATTATCTTAATCGCAGTTTTAGTGTTAGCAGTGGGAATAGGGGTAATGATTAAAAAAGACACTACAAGTCCGATAGTGCAAAAACAGTTAACAAGCAAAGAGTTTGATCAAATTGAAGTAGATGTTGCTAATGCAAACATTAAAATTCGAAAAAGTGATCGCTATCGTGTAACTTATAACGGTAGAGAAAAATTAATCCCATCAACTAAAATTGAAAATCAAATTTTGAAGGTTGAAAGCAATACAAGCTCAGTAAATATTAATGTGAATATTTTTGATTTATTTAAAAAGAATGCTGTTGTTCCAGCAATTACCATTGAAGTACCAAAAAAGGAACTTGATAAAGTGACGATCGATAGTTCAAACGGTAATGTAACAGTGAAAGATCTTGCTCTTAAGCGAGGTCAAATCGATACTTCGAACGGTAGTGTTGTGGTTAGAAATAGTGTGGCTCAAGGATATGACCTTGATACATCTAATGGACGAATTGCAGTGAATGGACAAGATGAAGGCGACACATATAGCCAAAATGACGTCGGGGATAATGTGCTAGAGATTGATACTTCAAATGGAAATATCACAGTAAATTAGGAATGATAAAAAGCGCAATTTTTGAAGGTTGCGCTTTTTTAATGCTTTTAATCAAGAAGATCTGGCTTATGTTGCTTTGCATATTTGAAAATTAAGTGAGCATTGGAATGCATAAACTTTTCGAAAAACTTGATTTGTTCTTGGCTAAATCCATCATTATTTAGCCATTTATATGTAGGTAAAATAGCTCTTGCTTCATTGAAGCCCCAAACGGCAACATAATAAATCCTCCTCTCGATTTTTACTTAGTTTTAACCAGCTTAAATTTGCAGATCTGCAAATTTTCTGCATTTTTCGTCATTATCCTGCGATACTAGCCTCAAGTAAAATACAGGAGGACAAAAAATGATTTACAAATATTCTTCACATGCAAAATTCATTATGTTAACTATTTTAGGCTTGATTGCTAGTACACAACAAATCATTTTTGCATATATGGTACAGACATTGACCAATGTTGGTACGCAAAGAAGGTTTGGCGATTTAGCACAATTTCTAGTTATTGTTATTGGGGCGTTTATTGCGACTTTTATTGCTTCGCTGATTTTCAATCGGTTAAAAACAAGTGCTATTCAAGAGACTAATACGACGCTGCGAGCTGGTATTTTAAAGGGGATGCTGGGTCAGACTAGCGAAGAAAATACTGCTAGCTTAGGCTTTTTAACTACAGATTTTAAACTGCTGGAAACTAATCGTTTTGATGCCGAAATTGAAATAATGATGCAGGCCTATATGATTGTCTTTGCGCTAGGGTATGCTTTATATGTTAATTGGTTAGTTACATTATTATTTTTAATCGGTTCATGTTTGCCGATGCTGGTTTCTAATTTATTTCAAAAGAAGATTCAAACTACAGCAGAAAATTGGACAACTGCTAATGATAAATATGTTAGTCATATTAAAAACTTTCTGGTTGGTAGCACAACATTAAATTTATACAACAAGCGCGATAATGCGGTTAAGAAAAATCAAGTTTTGATCAATCAATTAGAAGATGCTTTGCGTAAAATGAACTTACTCAATCTAGATACTAGTTCTTGGATTAACTTGATTGCTAGTTTATTTACGTTCTTAACCCCATTCTTAGTGGGAATTTACATGGTGGTTAAGTGTCAAACTACTTTAGGTGCCTTATTTGCAATCGTTCAACTGTCAAATTCATTTCTTAATCCAATTTTGACTATTTTAGAAGATCGAAACAAATTATCAACAACTAAGAAAATTGTCGCTAAGGCAGAAAAATATATTGCCAAGGGCAAGGTTGAAAAGAAAGAGACCAATTATAATTTTGCAAAAATTCAAGTAGAAGATCTTGATCTTACTAGAAAAGGTAAAGAATTAGCTAATCAAATTAACTTTGCAGTTGTAAAAGGTCAAAAAGTTGCAGTTATTGGACCATCTGGTGTAGGTAAATCAACGTTATTACAATTCCTATTAACCGGAAAGCATGGTCATGCCAAGGAAATATTGCTTAACGACAAAAAGCAAAAGCCAGGCTCGTTTACAGATTTATTCGCTTATGCTAGCCAGTCCCCAGTAATTTTTGCCGATACCTTGTGGTTTAATCTCACTTTAGGTGCAAATATTTCCCGGGAAAAGGTGAGCGAGGTGTGCCAAAAATTAGGCTTGGATCAAATTATTGCTGAAAAAGGCTGGGACTATTCCTTGGGTGATAATGCGGATCAATTGTCTGGGGGACAGCTAGCTAGAATCGAACTAGCACGGGCAATTTTGGCTGATAGGTCGGTTTTGCTACTAGATGAAATTAATGCATCCCTTGATAAGAAGACATCAGACCAAATCCATAATTACTTGTTAAACTCAAACCTTACCTTTATTGAAGTAATTCACCACTATGAATCAAATGAGTTGCAGAAGTATGACCAAGTGATCGATTTAGGAAAATTGGGTTAAACAAAAAAGCTCGAAAGAGCTTTTTCATTTGGAATAATGGTATTTTAACTGCCATATTTGTAATTCTGTTGCGGTAACTGAATAAACCATGCGATCTTTATGATTAATTTGTCGAGACCATGCACCACTTAAATTCGCTTTTAGCGGCTCAGGTTTTCCTTTCCCAGTAAAAGGATGGCGTTGGCATTCTTTAATAAAATTATCAATCTTTTGGGAAGTCTTCTTATCCTCTTTTTTCCATTCAAGATATTCATTCCAGGCATTGTAGTTAAAATTAACGTTAAGCTTCGTCATCTTTAGTTAAAGCCTCGAATTCTTCTGGGGTTAAAACTTTATTTCGTTGATCTTGGTTTTCAAATGATTGTTTAGCTTCAGCTAATGCATCGCGGTTAGCTTTAGTTCCTAGAAGATATGAAGTTTCTTGCCATGAATCATATTCTTTTTGAGAAATAATCACAACATTTTTATCTTTGGGACGAGCTACTATAACGGTAGTATCATAGTCATTAATATCATCAGCAATTTTCTTAAAATTATTGCGCAGGTCACGAGCGGTAACAGCTCTAATATTGTTTGGAGTTTGTAACATATTTCTCACCTCTCACTATTGATTTTACCATGTAGACACAATTGCGTCTATGATAAGCCGCTTGTAAAATTAAACTATTAAAAAATCTAGCGAATGCTAGACTTTTTCTACATAAATTCCGTACTATTTTGACTCTTTTTAATAAAGTAATTCAAAATAAATGGTGAAATAACTGTTGTAACGATAATTACTAGGATCAGACTTGAATAAATATCCTCAGGGAAGAGATGGTGGTTAATTCCGATTTGCGCTACAATCAGTGCAACTTCACCACGTGATACCATTCCAGCACCGACGATATTGCCTTCATTCTTATTGAAGCCAAAGATTTCGCTGGAGTATTTTCCGGCCCAGAATTTTGATAAAATAGCTAAAACGGTCATAACGATAATGAACCAGATATCCTTGAAAAAGCTGGCAAAAGTCATTGAAAGACCGATATCAGCGAAGAAGACGGGGATGAAGACAGAGTAGCCGATTGCGGAAACAGAAGAGTGAACTTCTTTGTATTGTGGTGTTTGACGAATTGCTAAACCACCGAAAAATGCACCAACAACAGCTGAAAGACCAACAAAATCAGCGGCCCAAGCCATGGTTAAGGCTAAAACCAATGAACCGATAACGACGGAATAGTCAACGTCGATTTTTTCAGAAGCTTTCATAAAGTATGGCGCAACAAATTTAAAAATCAGCCAAACAACTACGAAGTAAACTACTTCAATCAAGATATTAAGCAAAAAGTTATTAGTTAAGCCGCTCTTGCCACCTTCATGACTGAATGTAGTGAATAGACTCAGAACAACCACGGCTAAGATATCGTCAACTACGGCAGCACCTAAAATGGCTGTGCCGGCACGGGTGTGCAGTTGGTGTGCTTCTTGCAGCACCACAACGGAGATAGAAACGCTAGTTGCTGCAAAGACAATCCCGATAAAGAGTGCTTCAAGAGGGCGCATGCCAAAGAAGTAACTGGCTAAGCCCATGAAAACAACGGGTAGGATAACGCCGACTGTGGCGACAGTAAAGCTTAGCTTGAAGTATTTTTTTAATAAATCTAGATCGCTCTCAAGCCCAGCTAAGAACATCAGCAGAATAACCCCGAACTCGGAGAATAGACTGATGATATCATTTGGCTTAACCCAATTTAAGATAGCTGGTCCCAGTAAAATTCCTGATAATAGTTGTCCAATAACTGCAGGCATATTGAAGCGGGCGAATAATTGCCCCAGCAAAACTGTAGTTAAGAGGATTAAGATAAGTTGTCCTAAAAAATGCATATTTTCCCCTTCTGTAAAAAAACAAAAAACTTTCAAGTGCTTCCTGACCCAAAGAAGCGAATCTTGAAAGTTTTTATTGTGATAAAAACCCAACCGCTAAAAATATTTAGTTAAGTATAATTTTAATAGTTTTTTAACTTAGATGCAAATAGATCTAATATTTAAATTTAGAATCAAAACGTTTATCGGGTAAATCGATGAAGTATTTGTGTCCACCAAGATTTCCTTTAGTTCGATTGTAAAGTTCAATTAAAATATGATAAGTCAATACGTAGCCAGTACAAATAAGTGCAAATAGTATGAAGTAAGCAAATAGGTTTAGACAGAGCAGCACAATGCTAAAGCTAGTCAAGATGATAGTTATAGCAGCTACTAAAATATAAAATCTTTTCCAATTGTTAAATGCAATATGCAGAATAACTAGGATATTTTCTGCAAGACGACTAGCAAAATAAAGACCACTAATGAAACAGATACCAATGCAAAAAGCGATAAAGCTCTGGTGTCTCAAATAGGCTAAAATAGCTGTATTGATTAATGCAAGTACTGTAGAAATAGTCATGGCAAGATAGACCATTTTATCTCGAGCATGGGTTATTAGTAATTCACGATCAAACATGATTCGATCTGCTACCCAATTATATTCATCGATAAAATAATAAAAATTAGCAATAAATCCTAATTCCGTAAAAAATAATAAAAAACCATGCATGATAAGAGAGAAAACTAGGATTAATACACCTAAAATACCTAGCCAGGGAAGGATGCTAGAAATTCGCCGTGAACGAATAAATTTTTTCGTATTGTTCATCAAATCATCCTTCAAATATAATTTATAATTATTTATTCATAATCTCATTTGTTGATCATGATTATACTATGATTTTGTTGAAATACAAGTAATGCATAAAAAAAGCTCCAGAACCAAATCGATTCTGGAGCTTCTTCACATCTAGTCTATTTTTCTTCCAAACCAAATTGCTTATCACTTGGCTTAGTCTTAGCAAGTAAACCTAAGCTGATCGTAATCATGTCGACTACTTCTTGCAAAATAGCGCCCCAGAAGGCTGGGATAACACCAGTGAAGGCAATCAATTCAATGATAATAACGACACCAATTGCAGTTAAAACATCGATATTAGCAACCTTCATTGTGTGTTTAGAAATAGCGACTGCATCGTTAACTTTAGAAATATCGTTAACCATGATAACAGCATCGGCACTTTCACTGGCAGCAGTAGCACCTTTAGCCCCCATGGCAATACCAACATCTGCGGCAGTTAAACTAGGCGCGTCGTTAACACCATCACCAGTCATAACGACAGGACGAAGATCCTTAGGTACATCTTTGATAGCTTGAATTTTTTGTGATGGCAAAAGTTCTGAGCGAACATCAGTAATACCAGCTTCTTTAGCAACTTTTTCAGCAACTTGCTTGTGGTCACCGGTAAGCATCATGATGTCCTCGGCACCTTGACGACGAAGACGAGCGATAGTCTCAGGACTTTCAGGACGCATCTTGTCTTTCAAGGTAATATAACCTGCGAATTTACCGTTGATTGAAATGTAGACGGCAGTTGAAGTAACATCTAATTTTTCATCATCTGGAGCAACGAAAGATAATTTACCTACCTTAACGTGCTTGCCGTCAACATCGCCTTCGACCCCTTGAGCAGTCGTTTCTTTCAAGTTAGTAACTGCATGAATCCAATCCTTATTAGTAGCTTTAACTAAGGAACTGGCAATAACGTGGCTTGATTGTTGTTCAACACTAGCAGCTAAGCTTTGTAATTCTTTTTGATCAACTGAATCATCAGCAGCTACCACTTGGTCAACGATCAATTGGTTTTCAGTCAAGGTACCGGTTTTATCGAAGGCAAAAGTCTTAGCTTTGGCCAACTTTTCAAGTGTTGGACCTGACTTAACGATGATATGGTGAGCTGACATTGAGCTCATTCCTGATACCAAGGCAACAGGAGCTGCAATTAGCAATGGACATGGAGAAGCAACAACCATAACTTCCGCGAATCTTGTTGCATCCCCAGAAACGATCCAAGCAGCACCACCGATAATTAATGAAATGATAGTAAATGGAATAGCATACCGGTCAGCCATTTTAACGAATTTGGCAGGTTGAGCTTGTGAAGATTTAACCAATGCAACAATGGATTGGTATTCTGAATCTTTAGCTGCTTTGGTTACCTCCATTTCAATTGCGACATCCCCATTTACTGATCCAGACATTAGGTTATCGCCTGGCTTTTTAGCTACTGGAACTGATTCACCAGTTAATGAAGATTGGTCGAAGCTTGAAGTGCCCTTAACGATTTGACCATCGACAGGAACTTGTTGACCTGGCTTGATCAAAACAGTATCACCGACCTGCAGGTCATCAACCTTAACTTCGGTGATCTTCCCGTCAACTAACTTGTTGGCGATACGTGGCGTTTTATCAAGTAAAGCCCGTAATTCTTTGTTAGCTTGACCCGTAGCGTAGTCCTCCAGCGTTTCACCACCGGTCATCATTACCAAAATCATCCATTCAGCCCATACATCACCAATCAATATGGTAGAAACAACAGCGATAACAGCCAGGATGTCTACGCCGTAACGGCCTGTCTTCCAATCATGAAAAATTTCCAAGAGTAAAGAAATTGCCATCAAGATACCAATGATATCAATAATGATGGCATGAACTGGAAATTGAAGATTTCCGATTGAGAAGAGGCTCTTTGAATGCAATGCAAATTGGCTAATTAATCCGACTGCACCAGCAATCAAAACGACAATAAACTTCCATTGACGTTTTAAATTTTTCATAATTGCCCTCCCAAAAATACAAACATATCTGTCTACCGCTTAATTCTAACATTCTTTATTGGTCTGGACACAAATAAATGTTGGAGTAAAAAAAGCAGCCTTAAAGGCTGCTTGGAGGTTATTTTATTCGTTTTGTTTCGTAGTGTTTGTCATAAGTGTGAACTACATAGTTAAATGCCTTAATCCATTCGCGTCTAGTAAGTAGTCCCTGAAACACGCCGCGATCATCAACAACGGGCAAGAAAGCATTATTGATTAACAGATGCAGTTGCGTTTCTAGGGTAGTTTCAACGAAGTTTATTTTATCAAACTTAGTTTGCATTACATCTTCGACCTTTAATTTATCCAAAGGGGCAGTGGAAATCTCATCAGTCGTCAGCATCTTGTCCGTAATCATTGCCAAACTAAGCAGGCCAACGACTCGTTTTTCTTTGTCTAAAACTGGAATTTTTGAATATTTAACCTTAGTCAAAATCAAAAAGGCATGATAAAGAGGATTGTCTGCTTGGACAAAGGCAATTCGGCTAGCAGGGATTAAAAATGAACCAGATTTTTCTTCTATTAAATGTTTGATTGATGGTGAAAACATAGCGGCACCTCATTTCTACCTTAATTATACAGAAAAAAGTGCTGAAAAAGGAAAAGGCCCGCAAGTTTTTGCGGACCTTATTAGTTTCATCTACTTTGGAGGAGTAAGAATGAATGAAATAAAAAAGTGGGAGTATTGTAGCAAGTTTCTACCATCTTGCTACGGTTTATATAATACTGGGTAAATGTGAAGTAAAAGTGTTCAATTTATTATGAAAAGGTAAAGATTTGTTTGAGAAGAAGTTAAGGCATAAGAAAAGCTCACGCAACGCACGTGAGCCGAAAGGGATAGATATGAAATTGACTAATTGGAGTAAGTCAATTCTTTTTATTTTCATTATTTACTTGGAGGAGTATGAATGAAAAACAAAAAAGTTGAGTTGTAGTAAGAAATCTTTTCTCCTTACTACACTTAATAGTATAACCTTAAATTGTGAAAAAAGTGTGACGAATGTGCTTTATTTGCAAAAAAAATTATCTTTTTAGTAAAAATTGCTTATAGCAAAGGGCTAAAAGCAAAAAAATAATTATTTTTCGCTATAATTAGGTGCATAGCAAAACAAAAATGAGAAAGGAGTAATCTTTTGAAGAAGTTTGGTAAAAGAACCTTGCGCTTCTTTTTAGTGCTTCTTCTTTTAGCAGGAGTTGGAACAGGAGGCTATTTCGGTTACCAATGGTGGCAGAAGCAGGAGATGATTCGGCAACGGCCAAAGGAAAAACTTGCTAAAGATGGGACAAATACTAGTCCTGCTTGGCATAATTTCTCTAATTATCAAAAGGCATTGCGTGAAAAATATTCCTTTATTAATAAGGTATCTAACTACGTTCCACCACGCACGTGGGATGGAAAAGACTTTGTTTTACCAGGACTGCTGGCGACCAAAAGCTATGATTTTAAAACTAAAAAGGTAAATACAGCTACTGCGATGACACCGCAAGGGATTACTATAGCTGGTAAGTATATTTTGTTAACCGCCTATGATGGGGAACACGAACATGCTTCAGTCGTCTATGTTTTGGACAAAAAGACGGGTAAATATCTCAAGACAATTCAAGTAGCAGGGCGGCCGCACTTAGGTGGCATTGCTTATGATCCGGTTGCTAAAAATATTTGGGTAACTGGATCAATGGGAAAGTCATCGGCGCTAGCTGCTTTTTCGATAGCGGAATTAAAGTCTTACAAAGCCGGTAGCCAAATACCGATTAAATATAAGTATCAAATTGCGATTCCAGCGGTTGAAAAAGCCTCAACTGTAACCTATTATGATGGTCAACTGTTCGTAGGCTTCTTTAACATGTATGGTCGCGGCAAGGTTGCAGCTTATACAATTGCACGTAGCGGTAAAAATCGCGGCTCGATTACTAATAATGAAGTTAAATCCGTTACAGGAACGCTACGCTGGTCCGATCCAACTGGTGAAACGTCAATGGATAAGCAAATTCAGGGGATTGCTATTTATCAAAATAAGATCTTTTTGAGTCAATCTTATGGTAGTGGTGATTCAAAGCTTTATGTTTTTCCCACCTCAGCTTTGAATGCTCTGGACGAAAAAAATGCGGAGTTGGTGATTACCATGCCACCGTATTTAGAACAAATTACTGCTTATAAAGGTCAACTGCTTTGTGTATTTGAATCTGGGTCAAAGATCTATGCTAGACCAGAGATCGTCGTTATGGACCGTATTTTATCGATGAATATAAATGCATTGTTTGGTAACTAATCAAGAAAGGAACAAATAAAGAAAAATGAAGATTGACTACCGGAAAAGAGAGATTTTTCTTTTACGTTTTTCAGGCTGGTTTTGCTTATTTCCAGCAACAACGTATTTGTATTTGTGGCAAAGCACGCATTTAGTCTTTTGTTTAGGCGAAGTAGTTATCATTGCATTATTTGCGGCATTTTTGTTGGCAACCGCGAAAAGTGAGATGTGGGCTAAACCACAAAATGTAATGCGTTTGATGATTTTTGCATTAATTTTTGTGGCAATTATTATCTTTATTCCATTATTTTTTGCTTATCGGGATTGCAAGAGACAACAGTAAAGAAAACGCATTCGCAATTTGAAACAAATAACTGAAGATTTAAGAAAAAGTTTAAATTTGTTAAAATATAAGCTGTTAGTGCATTTGTTGCCACTATTTGTAGTAATATAGGGCAAAGACAAAAGTAAGATTACCTAAGGGAGAAAAAATGAATAAAAAGACGAAGGTTGATTCTCGAGGCAAACGTATTGGTATGTTTGTTTTGAAAACAATTGTTTATTTTGGAATCCTGATGGCTCTTATCTATTTATATGAATATAGTGGACTAACATCTGTTCACTTCATTTATAATGAATTTTAAGGTAGGTGCTATCACATGATTCAAGATGTTATTAAGAAAATTGATGAGATCGCCGCAAACGAACCAGATCGTGTTGTTTACGACTATCTCGGTGAAACTAATACATATGGTGACCTTAAAAAGCGTTCAAATGCGTGGGCACATAAAATTGCTAGCTTAGATATTCCAGAGCATGCTCCAATTATGATTTGGGGCGGACAAACTTTTGAAATGATTGCTAGTTTTCTTGGTTGTGTTAAGTCAGGTCACGCTTATATTCCAATTGCTAGCTATTCTAATGCAGAACGTTTAACGATGATTCAAGACGTTTCTAAGTCACCACTAGTTTTGGAAATTGATCCGTTACCAGAAGTTGATTTAACTGATGTTAAGGTTCTTAAGGCTAGCGAAGTTGAAGACGGCAATTTTAAAGTTGACGAGAAGAACTTCGTTGAAGGTGATGACAACTACTACATTATCTTTACATCAGGTACCACTGGTAAGCCTAAGGGTGTACAAATTAGTCACGACAATTTGCTTAGTTTCGTTAACTGGGAGTTGTCAGACTTTAATTTGCCAGAACATCCAAGTTTCTTGGCACAAGCACCTTACTCATTTGATTTGTCAGTAATGAGTCTTTATCCAGCACTTGTTTCTGCTGGTAAGTTGGTAGTTTTGCCTCATGATGTTACTCAAAACTTTGGTAAATTATTCCAAACTTTGCCAAAGATGCAGTTCAATGTTTGGGTATCAACTCCGTCATTTGCACAGATGTGCTTCTTGGACAAGACTTTTGATGCAGAACACCATCCAGACTTAAGTCATTTCTTGTTCTGTGGTGAAGAATTGCCACACAGTGAAGCTGAGATGCTTAAGAAGAAGTTCCCAGATAGTCATATTTTCAACACCTATGGTCCAACTGAAACAACAGTTGCTGTTACTCAAGTTGAAATTACTGATGAAGTTCTTAAAAAGTATGACCGTTTGCCAATCGGTAAGGTTAAAGAAGACACTAAGATTACAATTGATACTTCTAAGGGTGATAAGCCTGGCGAAGGTGAAATTATCATTAGTGGTCCTAGTGTTTCTAAAGGATATATGAACAATCCTGAAAAAACGGAAGCTGCCTTTTTCCATGAAGATGGTGCTGAGTATCGTAGCTACCGGAGTGGGGATGCTGGTTTCTTTGATGGCGATATGCTATTTTACCGCGGTCGAATTGACTTCCAAATCAAGTTCAACGGCTACAGAATCGAGCTTGAAGAAATCAATTTCTACTTAACTAAGAACAAGTTTGTCCGTTATGGCGTTGCGGCTCCTAAGTACAATAAGGATCATACCGTTAAGCAGATCGTTGCCGAAATCGAATTAAAAGAAGGCGTTCGTCGTCAATATTCTGACGCTGCTTTAACTAAGATGATTCGTGAAGACTTAGCTAAGAATATAATGCCTTACATGATTCCACAACGTTTTGTTTACCAAGATAAATTGCCAATTTCTCAAAATGGTAAGGTAGATATTAAGGCGGTAATTAAGGAGGTTAATAAGTAGTGAATTTTAATTTCATTAACTTACAGCCTTATTCTAATCCGCAATATTTCATCTATTTGATGATCGCATTAATTCCAATTATCATTGGGCTATATTACGGTCATCGGCTCAAGACATATGAAGCAATTTTTTCAATTGTTTTCTTGTTCTTGATTTTTGATGGTGATCACTGGGAGCAAGGGGTTAACTTATTAATCTGGCTGGTTTATGAATTTGCCTTAACCTTTGCTTATCAGTATTATCGTCACCACGGTAAAAATAAGACTTGGATCTTTAGTTTGGCTGTGATTTTGGCAATTATTCCATTAGCCGCAGTTAAATATTTGACCGCTTTTCCTGATAACTCAATTGGCTTTGTCATTGGTTTCTTGGGAATCTCATACGTAACCTTTAAGACAGTACAAGTTATTATGGAAATGCGTGATGGGGCAATTAAGAAGGTAGATCCGATTACTTATGCAAGGTTCTTACTCTTCTTCCCAACTATTTCTTCAGGTCCTATTGACCGTTACCGTAGATTTAAAAAAGATTATGATAAGGTACCTACACGTGATGCATATATTACTGATCTGCAATATGCGGTTAGATACTTGTTCCAAGGCTTTTTATATAAATTCATTATTGGCTGGTTCTTTGGTACTTATTGGTTACCAAAGATCAGTGCCGCTGCTTTAGTCGTTGGGAATGCAAACGGTGGTTTGAAGCTTTCATGGTGGGTACTTGCTTACATGTATTGTTACAGCATGTACTTGTTCTTTGACTTTGCAGGTTATTCATTATTTGCCGTATCAATTTCATACTTCATGGGTATTCATACCCCAATGAACTTCAATAAGCCATTTATTTCTAAGAACATTAAAGATTTCTGGAATCGTTGGCATATGACTTTGTCATTCTGGTTCCGTGACTACATCTATATGCGATTCTCTTTCTTTGCAATGAAGAAAAAATTGTTTAAGAATCGAATTAGATTGTCACAAGTTTCTTACTTCCTGTTGTTCTTAATCCAGGGTTTCTGGCACGGCTTAACGTGGTATTATATTGTTTATGGTATCTTCCACGCTTCAGCTATTTGTATCAACGATATGTGGCTTAGATTTAAGGGAAAGCATAAGAAGCAAATTCCATCTAACAAGTTTACTGAATGGTTCGCCATTTTCTTAACCTTTAACGTAGTTTGCTTCAGTTTCTTGATTTTCTCAGGATTTCTTAGTCAACTATGGTTCGGTTGGAAATAAGCTTATATAATATGGAATGATATTAATTAAGTATTTGTGTTGAATAGAGGTATTAATTATGGACACTAAACAAGGCGTATTAGACATTTTAAACGATTTAACTGGTGAAGATTTATCAGATCAAATGGATGAAAACATCTTTGACAATGGTTTGATGGACTCAATGGCAAGTGTACAAATGCTTTTGAGCTTACAAGAAAAGTTTGATATTGATGTTCCCGTTTCAGAATTCAAGCGTGCTGAATGGGATACTCCAAACAAGATTGTGGCAAAGGTGGACAGCTTAGAAAATGAGTAATAAACGCCGGCTGTGGCAAATCTTTGGCCCAGTTCTTTGCGCTTTTATCCTTTTGTTAGTTGTTTTCCTTATTCCTTGGGAAAGAACTTTTTCTAAGCAAACGATTTACGAGGCTGCAGCTTCACAAAACACAACTGTCTTCAAGGGCAGCACAATGAAGCAGGAAGCTTTTGAAGATGGCTACGTGCCATTCTATGGTTCAAGTGAGTTGTCAAGATTCGACCCACTTCACCCTAGTGTAATTGCGGAAAAGTATCATAGAAACTACCGTCCATTCTTATTAGGTGGACCGGGTAGTCAATCTTTGGCTCAGTTCTTGGGGATGCAAGGAACAGCTAAGCAGCTTAGAAACAAGAAGGCTGTTGTGATCATTTCACCACAATGGTTTACTAAGCGGGGTCAAGATCCTAATGCCTTTGCATTGTATTATTCACCATTGCAAGCATGTAATTTCTTGCTCAGTGCGAAAAATAATAAAACTGATCGTTATGCAGCTAAACGTCTGTTGGAAATGCCAGATGTAAAAGGTGAAATCAAGAATAGTCTGAAGCAAATTGCTCAAGGCAAGAAGTTGACTAGCTTCCAAAAATTTTATTTACAAAACCGTCGTCGAATGTTGCGTAACGAAGATAATTTCTTCAGCTCATTCCAACTACGTGACCGTGTAAATAAGATCCAAAAGAAGGCTAAAGTATTACCTGGGGCATATTCCGTAGCTGCTTTAAATAAAGTAGCTGAGGAACAAGCTGCAGCACATACTACTTCAAATAACTTGGGAATTGACAACACCTTCTATCGGACCCGTTTGCCAAAGAAGGTCTTAAAGCGTTTGAAGGGTAGTCAACGCAACTTTGACTATGTACACTCAGTTGAATATGGTGACTTCCAATTGATGTTGGAACAATTCGCTAAGCAACATACCAATGTTTTGTTCATTATTCCACCAATTAATGGTAAGTGGATGAAGTACACTGGTTTGTCCAACAAGATGTACCAAGAATCAGTTGCCAAGATGGAACACCAGTTAACCAGTCAAGGCTTTGAAAATATTGCAGATCTTTCAAGACGAGGCAATGAAAAGTACTTTATGCAAGATACTATTCACCTAGGCTGGAAAGGCTGGGTTGCAGTTGATCAAGCTGTTCGTCCATTCATGAAGGAACCTAATAAGCGTTATGACTATGATATGTCTAACTACTTCTACTCCAAGAAGTGGCAAAACAAGGATAACGTTAAGCGAGTTGATTTAAGCAATAAAGACCGTTTAAAAGCGGAATAGTGCGCCAGGCTATTGACCATGTGGGCGTTAAAGGCTCAGTTTTAGTAATAAATCATGGCAAAGTTTTGCTTAATTATGCGACGGACAATAAACCTGACACTAGCTATTTGATCAATTCAGTTCAAAAGTCAATGACAGCTGCAATGGTGATGCATGAGGTAGAGAAAGGAAAGTTGAAGCTTAGCGATAAACTTTCAAAATTCTACCCAAATGTAGATGGTGCTAGTTCAGTCAAGATTAGCAACTTAATTGATATGACATCAGGGCTGGATTTGAAAGCTGGTCAACAATTAGGTACGCCTGAGTTTATCTCTGATGAAGAGAATATCAAGCATGATGCACAATATACTGTGTTTGATGCTAGCAAATTAGGTAAGTGGCACTATACTTCAGTAAACTATATTTTCCTTTGTGGAATCTTGTCCAAGCTTGAGAAAAAGTCATACGAGCAATTGTTCCATGACATATATATCAAGCCACTGAATCTAACCCATAGTGAGTTCTTGTGGTCAGACAAGGCTAAGTTATTGGCTAGTCATTGGGTACCAGGCTATGAAATGCGTGAGGGTGAATATGTCAAAGTGAACCATGCTAAAGCCGTTAAGGATGCTCACAATGAGCTGGGTGCTGGTTCAATCGTAATGTCTAACGCAGATTTAGCTAAGACCATGCAGTATATTCTGACTGGCAAGATATTGAGTAACAAGAGTAGAAAGGTCCTATTCAAAGGTCAAGCTCCTAGCTACTACAATGGCGGGCTTTATAATCTTAAGCATTATAAAGCTGCTAATGGTGCTGGTGAAGGGTATTATACCTTTATGCGGGCAACTAAAGATGGCCAGAACATGATCATTTTGCAGGATAATCATACTGCTTCTGGTGAGTTTAAAAAGATTAAAAAGAAGATCAATCGTGCAATGACGATGATGCTTGAATTTTAGTAATGAAGAAGACGAGGTTTAGACCTCGTCTTTTTTATCCGTAAATTTTGGTATCCATTCCGCTAATTCAACCCGTCTTTTTGCTTGTTTTTTAGGTAGTTGAATGCTAAAATCTATCATGTACCGTCGCTATTAGTAGTCATTTTCTCCGGTAGCGAAAATGTTATCTTCTATATGTGGTCAGAGTGGCGGTCAACACTGTGTGAGCCTAGTTCCGATGTTGGTGGAATTAGGCTTTTTTGATGTCCTTTTAATTGATTCTGCCCTGATTTTAGGCGACAATACTCATGATTAGAAAAGTGAGGAGGAGAGAAAATGGCTACTACAAGAAAAGAATTAAAAGAACAAGCTAGAGACCAGTTACGTGGTAACTGGGGCTGGGCAGTTTTGCTGTCATTTGTTGGCTGGCTAATCGTTTATATTTTGACCGATATCGAAAACTTTTTTGAAAAGGGCGAAGATATCGTGTACGGTATTGTCCGCCGCTTCGGTAACAATGCTGAATTGATGTACCTAGACAAAGTAAGAGTTAATCCTTTTGCATGGCTGATTACTTTGGTAGTTTCAGTTGCAATTGGTTTAATCACATGGGGTGTAATTTATACTATCTTGCATTTTAGAGATAGTGGTACTAAGGAAAATGTTCTTTCAGGTATCTTTAGTCCATTTACCAGAAACTTTAAGAGTAACTTTTTAACTTATATTTTGTATGAAATTTTTCTTATTTTGTGGACTTGGTTACTGATTATTCCAGGGCTGATCAAGGCTTATTCATATGCAATGACACCATATATCTTGCGTGACATGCTAGATAGTGGTCATGAGCCGACTGCCACAGAAGCTATCAGTGCCAGCCGTAAGTTGATGGATGGCCATAAGATGGACTTGTTTATTTTTGATTTAAGTTTCATCGGCTGGTGGCTACTTGGTATTATTTCCTGCGGGATCGGTTTATTGTGGGTTAACCCATATTACCGTCAAGCTAAGGCTAACTTCTACCGTAACTTAGCTGGTGAACAATTCGCCAAGTAAAAAATTGGATAAAATAAAATGCATCAGGTAATTTCTACCTGGTGCATTTTTTGATGACTTATTTTGCCTTTTTAGTAAAGGTTAGCTGATCTAATGTATTGATTCTTGGCAATCTTGTAGTATTTCTTACCATTGATAGTTTTCTTCTTGCCATGGGTAGTGATAGAAGTGCCCTTCTTAATAGTCTTGCCTGTACGGTGACCAGCCTTGTTGTATACATGAGCCTTCTTCTTTAATACGCGAGCCTTCTTAGGTGCTT
This sequence comes from Lactobacillus sp. UMNPBX15, assembly GCF_002553785.1. NCBI lineage: Bacteria > Bacillati > Bacillota > Bacilli > Lactobacillales > Lactobacillaceae > Lactobacillus > Lactobacillus sp. UMNPBX15. Next base: position 27,527 of record NZ_PCYV01000006.1, on the reverse strand, counting down.
GAGAAACAGCGCTACCTGATGAAGTAAGAGGTAAAACGTTAATGTTACCGTCAACGTTAAGACCACGCCAGTTGTCAGTAAATTGCCAAATTGAAACACCCTTCATTGATGGGAAGTAGTCAAAGTTAGGATTGTCTACTCGACCTGAAACAGCGTATGCAGCAACCCATAATGAGTTAGGGAATTTGTTAACAACAGAGTTAGTGTTAATGTTGTTTCTTAAAACTGATGAACTAGCGTAAAGAAGTGGCTTGTAACCAGCAGCTTTAACCTTGCTCATGAAGGCATTAATTGCATTAGCAGTAGGATTCTTACCACCATAGATATTGTTGCCGTCACCTGACTCATAGTCACATGCAAGGTATGAGCCAGCACCAAGACCAACAGCCTTAGCTGATGCGATTGCGTAGTTGGCTTCATTTTTAGCAGCAGCGCTATTAGCAGAAAATGTAGCAAAGTGGTAGCCCATTGGCATCATATTCTTAGCGCGGGCACTAGCGATTTGAGCACTAGCCTTAGGATTTCTGTAGCTGGTACCTTCACTTACTTTAACAACAGCAAACTTAGCACCGCTTTTAGCGTGAGCTGAAAGATCAGCACTTTGGTAACTAGCAACATCGATTCCGAGTGAGCGAGCAGCAACTGAAGTGGTAGAAGCTTGGACATGTGCTTGTGGTTGCACGATTGCAGCTGCGGCAACGCCAGTAGTTGAAAGCATAGCAACATAAGCTAATTTAGTGATAATCTTTTTCTTGAATGACAACTTAATTCCCCCGATGAATATTCTTAATACATTATTATTTTTGTCTAATTATGACCTTTAACAGAAACATTTTAAGGATAATAATTAAAGAAGGTTAGGTCAAGGGGTCTAACGTAAAATTAAAGGCTGGGTAACAATATAGTAAATAATGTAACTGATTTGTATTATTAGAGCCGAAAAATTTGTTAAAAAAGGGTAACTAGTTGGTACATATTTCCCACAAAGTTATAAAATCCACGTATAATAAGAAGGCACAATGAGAAACTAACGTAGATTTGAGGCTATTCTATTGAATAAAAAAATCCTATCCGGTTCATTTTGGCTATCGTTTGGTAGCATTGTATCTAGAATTCTCGGGGTTGTTTATTTGATTCCTTGGCTAATTATGCTGGGAAGCTACCACAACCAATTAAACGCACAGGCGCTGTTCAATTCGTCATATACGCCGTATGCGCTGTTTTTATCAATTGGGACGGCAGGACTTCCTTCAGTTATTGCCCGGGAAGTATCGCAATTAAATTCGCAAAATAGATATAAAGACAGTTTGTACATTACCAAATTAGGCTTCGCTATTATGCTGGTCATGGGAATAGCGTGTGGTATTTTGCTTTATGTGACGGCACCAATGATTGCCAAAAATAGTCCAGTGGATTCAGTGGCTAGTGCAACAATTTCTATTCGAGTATTAGTGCCAGCCGTAGTAATTCTGCCATCAATGAGTATGGTTCGAGGCTGGTTTCAGGGAAATAATGATATGAAGCCATATGGGATTTCCCAATTATGGGAACAATTTGCTCGAATTTTGTTTATTTTGCTGGCTACTTTGTTGATTATTGAAGTCTTCCATCATGATTACGTAACGGCGGTTTATTTCAGTGTGTTTGGCGCCTGTGTTGGTGCTATAGCTAGTTACCTGTATCTTTTTGCATATATGCGCAAGCAGTGGGGACATTACCGAGAATTAATTGAAAATAGCGAGCCCAGAGCACTTAATAATGTTTCTCGTAGTTTGCTTAACTTATGGTATGCCTCAATTCCGTTTGTTTTGCTGGGATCGTTCATTACTGTTACGCAATTAGTTGATCAACTTTTGTTTAAACAAATCCTGATTAACTTCAGTCATATGAGTAAAAGCTATGTTAGTTACTTGTACACAATTTTCTCGGCTAATCCAAGCAAGATTACCACGGTGATTATTTCACTTGCGACAGCCGTTTCTGAGACTAGTCTGCCGCTTTTAGCAGGGCTTAAGTATAAGGCTAATGATAGTCAAGAAAGCATTAGACAGCTGCTTTTAGAGAACTATAGACTACTATTATTTGTCTTGCTTCCGGTTGTTGCACTTGGTGCTTTTGCGGCTTCTCCAATTTATACGGTCTTGTTCTCACACGATAGTTTAGGTGCGTATTATTTGGTTGAAAATATTGTTCAAAGTTTGTTTGCTGGTTTGGTGATGAATTCATTAACACTGCTTTTAGCTTTGAACATGAACAAACTGGCTGTGATCTATATGGTTGAAGGTGTCTTAGTAAAAATAATTTTGCAAGTACCGATGACTATGTTCATGAATGCGGATGGTGCAATTCTTTCAACTGATATTTCGTTCTTACTGGTAATTTGGCTCAGTTATCACAAGCTTAATAAGACATATGGCGTTAAGATGGGGAGTTTGTTGCCGATCATTGTTTCAAACGAGATTTACATTATCCAGCTCTTTGTTTACCAAATTTTATTTGGCTATCGTTTCAACGACTTAGGCCGTGTTGGTAGTTTTGGTTATTTAGCAATCTTCGGTTTAGTCTTTTTAGGCATTTATGTTTTGCTGGCTAATTGGATGAAAACTTCGGAGACGATTTTTGGTAAAAAGATAGGTTATCGATATTATCGGTATAAGCATTTTGAGTAAAGAAATTATCAATTAGTTGTTTTTATAATAAATTATCTTGTAATGAATACTAAAAGCCACCTGCTGTCAAAACAGATGGCTTTTTCCATGATTAGTTATGTTCTAATAATTTCGATTAATATCACCCATGCTGGAACGCATTGCTTCATCAATATACTTAGAAGCTTCGTTATCAGCTTTATTCAGGGCGTCTTGAACATCTTTGTAGTTCATTTGATTAACAAGGTAGAATCTTAAGGCCTTGTTAACTAACTTATTGAAATCAACATTATTAATTTCATCATATTTTTCGATTAATTTATTAACATCACTGTTTAATTCAAAGTGCTTTCTTGGCATGTTTTTTCCACCCTTTTCTATAGTGATTATTATAGCATAACAGCGCTTAATCAATGGAGGACAAGGCATCTAGCATGTTGATTCGCTTGATCTTGTGATGGACAACAATTGCTAAAATAGCGGTGATAATAGCGGGAATTAGCGCAGAGAAGACGAAGTTCAACGGGTACATATTCGGATCGAACATCGCGACATCTGGTGGCAAACTAGTGATAATAAAGTGGTGTAGCCACCACCCAAAGCCAAAGCCTACGATAATTCCTAGTGCCGATAAGATGATTGTTTCGCGATAAATGTACATCGTTGTTTCATTATCGTAAAATCCTAGCACTTTGATAGTCGATAATTCGCGAATTCTTTCAGCGACATTGATATTAGTTAAGTTATAGATGACTACTAAGGCCAACATCCCTGAAATTAAAATTAGGATTAGAATGACTTCATTTAGACTACCAGTGAAACTGCTCAGCAATTTTCTATTTGATGAAGTTGAGACAACTGTTTCGATTGCGCCTGTTTTGATCATTTTTTGACTAATATGGCTGATATTTCCTGGGGAATGTTTGGCCATGGTTACTAAATAAGCATTAGTAGTAAATTTTTTGCCAGTTGCTTTGGCATATTCAGCTGGGCTCATAAAGATATAGTGACCGAGATACATTTCGCAGATTCCACTAACTTTGAACTTAAGTAGTTTCCCATGTTCATTTTTTAAGGAAATTGTTGAACCTTTATGAGCGTGCAAGATAGTAGCTAATTTTTCTGAAATGACTACACCATTATTTGACAAAACAAGTTTTTTCTTGCTTTGACGTTCTTGCAAATTGATAGATTTGCTAAAGTTTTTAGTTGATTGTGGCGCAATTAGCATTACATTTTCAGTTGCTCCAGTGCTATCAAGGTGTTTAGTCAATTGTTGATATTGTACAGCAGTAGTTTGCGTAACATCATGGCTGGTAAAAATTTTGTTTAATTTTTGTCGCTCAGTCGTGTTAACATGGCGATTTTTCAAAGCGATGACATCATTTTTTTGTACTTCAGAATATTGAATATTGCCAATTCCGTGTAGTGAATCACGAATACCAAATCCCATTACTAGTAATCCAGTACAACCAGCAACGCCTAGGATGGTCATCAGCATTCTGCTCTTATAACGGAAAATATTGCGGGCTGTTACTTTAGCTGAAAAGCTCATGTGCTTCCATAAAAATGGAATATATTCTAGTAAAATACGTGAACCATTTTTAGGTGGTTTAGGTAAAAGTAAAGCTGAAGGCTGTTCACGCAGAGTTTGAGCTAAAGTAATCATTGAAACGACGGTTGTTGCAAGTAGTGCAATCGTCAATGAAATTAATAGTGGTCCCCAAGCAAAATTCAGCTGGTAATCAGTTCCTAAGGTTGAGCTAGCTAAATAGGCCTTGATGATTAAGTTAGGCAAAAAGGTGTAACCTAAGCTAGCCCCCAGAATAACACCTAAAATTGCAGCTGAGGTGCTATAGAGCAAGAACTTAATGGCAATTGCTCCATTACCATAGCCTAGTGCTTTTAGCGTACCAATATTAGTCCGTTCTTCTTCAACAAAACGCATCATTGTAGTTAAGCTGACCAAAGCCGCTACAGCAAACAAGAAAACAGGAAAGACATTAGCCAAAACTTCAACTCGTTCAGAATCTGCTCGATAAGAAGCATAACCCTGACTTTCTTCACGGCTGTTGATTACGTAGTTAGGATAAGCAATTTTAAGCTTGTTTTGTCGTACTTTAATTTGCGCCGGGTTAACTACGATGCCACGTTTAAGTAATTGTTTAGCTGTAGCTTGCCGATATTGCTTTTGATACATGGCCCGATATTTGTCATATTTGTCGGCTCGATTTTGGTTTAAAGCAGTTTGCAATTTGGTTTGATCGTTATAAACACGGTTGCGGTAAGCTATGCTAAAGGGACTTAAATTGGCGGTATTTTTGAAAATGATTCGGGCAATTTGATAAACTGGTGCGGCGAAGGCGTTATGATTAGCAACCGCAATTCCAGTTAAATGGCCACTGCCAATGTTGGTTTGACCGATTTGATTTTTATCTAAGAACTCACTAGTTTTGACGAAGCCAACAATCTTGTAAGTCTTATTTTTTAAAATGCCAGGTTTATTAAAAGTAATGTTTTGCCCCAAGCGATATTTTTTCTGCAATAAATATGACAGTGCAATCTCTGTTTTATTCTTAGGAAAATGACCTTTAATCAATTCATAACTTGAAAGATTATCTGATTGAGAAAAGATGCGGAGCGTATCAGGTTGATTTTTAATTTTAACATCTTGAAAATAGCCGAAGGTAGCTTCTTTTACTTCCGGTAAATTCTGAATAGTAAGGCGATCAGTTGAATTAATGCCATAGTTTGAAGTGACGGTGACGTCAGCTAGGTTATGTTTAGCAAAAAAGTCTGCTCCTGTTGCTCGCATATCAGGACCAGCCATTTTTAAACCTGTAAAGGCAAAAGTCCCCAGTGCAATTAATAGAATAATGGCGATATAACGGCCAAGTGAATGAATGATTGCTTGCCAAGCATCTTTCCATAGAATAGTTTTTTGCATGTCGCCCACCTACCATTCAATTGTACTGATGTCAGCGGGATGTAGATTATGCTGGACTTTTTGAATACTTCCATCGTGAATACGGATGACCTTATCAGCAATTGGGGCAATAGCGGCGTTATGAGTTACAATCAAGACCGTCGAGCCATTTTGCCGGCTCATATTTTGCAAAATTTTTAAAATTCGTTTGCCTGTTTTATAGTCAAGGGCACCGGTTGGTTCATCGCACAAAAGTAAGGCTGGCTTTTTAGCGATGGCTCGGGCAATTGCCACACGTTGCTGCTCACCGCCTGATAGTTGAGCGGGAAAATTGTTTTCTCGTCGCCCTAGGTCAACATACTGCAAGGCATCATCGGCGCTCATCGCATCAGGGACAATTTGAGCAGCTAATTCAACGTTTTCTTTTGCTGTTAAGTTGGGAATCAAATTATAAAATTGAAAAACAAAGCCAACGTCGTTGCGCCGATAGGTAGTTAATTCTTTAGCGTTATATTTTGCAATATTTTTCCCGCTACAATTACATCGCCACTTGTATTTGGCTCCATTCCGCCTAAAATATTAAGCAAAGTAGATTTTCCAGCTCCTGATGAGCCGAGAATAATGACTAGTTCGCCTTTATCGATAGAAAAAGTAATGTTCTTATTGGCATAGATGGTTGTGTCACCAGATTGGTAAATTTTAGTATTATTTTTTAAGTTAATGTAAGCCATCATAATCAGCTTTCTAGTATAGATGTATAATTAATAATTGTTTTAATTAACTTTATTCAATCATATTTATAATAAATAGGTAAAGGAAATACCATGGTAAACAGAATCACAAATATCTTTCTTAAACTAAGAAGATTGGCAATCTTTAGAATTTTTCAGCGAACGTTGGTTATGCTGATGCCGATCGCGGTAATTGGGGCATATTTTAAGTTGTTCAGAGATGCCTTTTTTTCGCCCGATAGTTTTATTTACAATATTTTTAATTTTGATATCACTTTGCCAGATCGTTTTTGGTATGCGGGAGCATTTGTCAGTCGGGGGATGGTTCGGGTAACCTTCGGCTTATTTGGTATTTATGCGGCTTATTTTGCGGCACGTTATACTGCGCGTTTATACCGTAAAGATTCAACCATGGCCGGGATGACGGCTGTCATCGTTATCATGTTTTGTGCTTATGCCAATAATTTAGCTAATAATGCCAGCGATCATTCACCATTTTCTTCCAGTGTTTTAAAAATTAATGCTGTCTTGCTGGCCTTGTTAATTGGCTATGGTGTAGGGCAAATTTTTCATTGGCTAGGAAAGGAACACAAGCCAGTCGATTTTGAACATGCCGCTAGAATTAAGGAAAGAGCCTGGAATGCGTTTATCCCGACAATATTTGCAATTTTTTGTGGGATAGTTCTGGGGATTATAATTTATGAATTTCAAATCAAATTTTTGAATTCTAGTACTTTTAAAGGCCTAGTTACTCAAATACAGGAATCAAATAATATTTTGTTAATAGCTTTACTGACTATCCCAGTCTTTTTACTTAGCTGGATGGGAATAGGTTATCCTCTAGCTTCTTTGTCAACTACTTCTAATAGTATTTCAGCAGCAGCTAACTTAAATTTTGCCTTAAAACATGGGAGTGCTTGGAATGTGCCATATAAGTATTTGGGTAGTTCTTTGTTTTATCCTTATGCAGAAATGGGTGGTGCGAGTATTGTTTTAGCGATGATTGTAATTATCCTAATTTATAGTAAAAATAAGGATAGTGAAAATATTGCCAAGGTTAACCTGCTTCCAGCAGCTTTTGGCTCAACTGGAGGCATGATGGTCGGGATGCCGATTATTTTAAATCCATTGTTACTGCCGGCGATTGTGATTATTCCAATTATTAATATTCTACTAGCCGCTGGAGCAATTTTTTGCCATTTAATTCAACCTTGTGCTTACCCCGTTTTAAGTGGGACACCAGGAATTTTGGTCTCTTTCTTTGGTTCCAATGGTGACTGGAGCAACTTGGTATTTTCTATTTTGTTATTCATTTTAGATATAATAATGTTTATTCCAACTATGAAATTAGGTTTGCGACTTGAAAGGGGACTAAAGGATTATGAAGAAAAGAATGATTAATTTAGTTCAAAATCCTAATTTTAAATGGTTGGCAATCGTCTTAGTCTTATTAGTAGCTTTGGCTGTTCCGGGTTATTCTTGGATGAAGGCTGATAACCACGCTAGAGCTGAAAGACGCAAATCGCTTTTGTCACCAGTAATTATGATTCCAGGTTCTAGTGCAACGACTGAACGTTTTAACCAATTAGTGAAGCAGCTAAATCAGAACACACCGACTAAGCATAGCGTGCTTAAAATTAAAGTTTCAACGAATGGAACGCTATCATATTCAGGCAAAATCAATAAAAACGACAACGAACCTTTCATTATTGTCGGTTTTGAAAATAATCACGATGGTTATAGCAATATTAAGAAGCAAGCCAGCTGGTTTGATCAAGCCTTTTATGCCTTATCAGAGAGCTATAAGTTTAATAATTTTAAAGCCTTTGGGCATTCTAACGGTGGCTTGATCTGGACCTATTGGTTAGAACATTACTACTGTTACTATTCTGATGAAATTAAAATCAAACGTCTGATGACGCTAGGAACGCCATATAATTTTGGTGAAAAAAATATTAATCATAAAACGCAAATGCTAGAAACCTTTATCAAGAACAAAGATAAACTACCGAAAAACTTGATTGTTTATTCCTTATCTGGTGGAAAAAATTATGAGTCTGATGGAATTGTACCAGAAGCTAGCGTAGCAGCCGGAAAATATATTTTTCAGAATCAAGTCAAGAGCTATACTGCAATGACAGTAACGGGTGTAGAAGCGGATCACTCGGATTTACCTCAGAATAAGCAGGTAATCAAAGTAATTAAACAGTATTTGCTTGAGCCGAGAAAGTTGAGCGAACCGCAAAATACTGGACAAGCAAAAGGGCAATAATAGAGGTAGGCAGAAATAGTTTATGGTAATAAACTTATTCTTATCTGTGGAAAACTTCCTTAAAATTCAACAGTTTTAAGCAAAATAATCATCAATTTTTGCCCATCTTAAGAAATTCTTTATAATTTGTGAAGCACTACAAATGTTTATATTACAGCATTTGTGGTGCTTTTTTAATAAAAATCACAAAAAATAAAGAAGATGTGGAAAACTTTTGCTTTTTAGCTTGCAATCTGTGGATAACATGATATACTATTAAATGTAATGAGTTAGCACTCGATAAGCTAGAGTGCTAAAGACGTAAATTTGAGATAGGGAGTGTTGCACATATGGCATACTTTGACAATGACTTTGATAACTTATTTAACGAATTGAACAGCTCATTCTTTAATGATGACTTCGGCACTAGAAGAAATAGCAAAGGCAGTTCAGGTTCAATTCCAATTAATTACTCCAGCAGCATGGGTGCTGCACCACAAACAATTCAACAGAACCCACAACAACCCAATGAAAAGCCAATTGGTGTTGACTTAGTTGAGGAAGCTAAGAACAATAAATTTGACCCAGTAATTGGTCGTGATGAACAGATCGATAACGTAATTGAAATTCTTTCAAGACGTAAGAAGAACAATCCTGTTTTAATCGGACCTGCTGGTGTTGGTAAGACTTCTATTGTAGAAGGTTTAGCTGAAAGAATTGCTTCAGGCAATGTACCAGCTAAAATGGCTAACATGCATATCATTTCAGTAAACATTAATGACATGGTTGCTGGTTCAAGTCTTCGTGGTAGCTTTGAAGAAAGATTAAAGAAGGTTATTGATAAGGCTAAGAGCGATCCTAACATTGTTTTATTCATCGATGAAATTCACAACATCGTTGGTGCTGGTTCTACTGATTCAGAAAACAACAATGGGGATGCAGCTAACATCTTGAAGCCAGCTTTGGCAAGTGGTCAATTGAAATTAATTGGTGCTACTACTACTAGTGAATTCCAAAGAATTGAAAAAGACCCAGCTTTATCACGTAGATTCCAAGCTGTTCAAGTTCCAGAACCATCTACTGATGTAGCTGTTAAGATTTTGGAAGGCTTAAAGAAGAAGTACGAAGACTACCACCACGTAAAATACAGTGACGACAGTCTTAAATTAGCTGTTGAATTATCAGAAAGATACATTCAAGGCCGTTACTTACCAGACAAGGCTATCGACTTGATGGATGAAGCTGGTGCTAAAAAGGCATTGCTTGTACAACCAACTGATGAAAAGAGCTTAAAGAACCAAATCTCAGCTCTTGAAGCTAAGAAGACTGAAGCTGCTAAGGCAGAGGATTACGACAAGGCTTCAGAAATTAAGAGTAAGATTGCTGAACTTGAGAAACAACTTAAGAATGTAGATTCTAAGAATACTCCAGAAGTAACTGAAAAAGACATCTACGCAATTATTGAACAAAAGACTAAGATCCCAATGAGTGAACTCCACGCTGATGAAGCTCAAAAGAACTTGGACTTAGCTAAGAAACTTAAGAAGAATGTTATTGATCAAGACAGAGCTATCGATGTAATTACTGACGCTATTGCTCGTAAGCAAATCTTCAAAGACAGCGACAGACCTACTGGTTCATTCTTACTCACTGGACCTACTGGTGTTGGTAAGACTGAACTTGCTAAACAATTGGCAATTCAATTATTTGGTAACAAGGAACACTTAATCCGTTTGGACATGAGTGAATACCAAGACGAAATGGCAGTTAACAAGTTGATCGGTTCAGCACCTGGCTATGTTGGCTACGGTGAAGGTGGTCAATTAACTGAAAAGGTTCGTCACCAACCATACTCATTGATTTTATTTGATGAGATTGAAAAAGCTAACCCACAAGTCTTCAACGCATTATTGCAAATTATGGATGACGGTCGTTTGACTGACGCACAAGGTAGAACTGTTTCATTCAAGGATACTATCTTGATTATGACTTCAAACGCCGGCTTCTCAGACAAGTTGCTTGAAGATGGCAAGGTTGACCAAGACAAGTTAATCTCAGCCCTTGAAAACTACTTCAGACCTGAATTCTTGAACCGTTTGGACGCAATCGTTCCATTCAACTCACTTACTGAACAAGACATGGGCAAGATCATCAACATTTACTTGAAGAAGATGTCTCATGTTCTTGCTAAGAAGGGTGTAACGGTAGAAGTTTCAGACGAAGCTAAGGCATTCTTGGCAGAAAAGGGCTACGACAAGAAGTTCGGTGCTCGTCCACTTAGAAGAGTAGTTGAACAAAATCTTGAAACTCCAGCTGCTAAGTTGATCCTGAGAAAACCTGAAACTAAGAAGCTTGAATTCACTGCAGATGACAAGCACTTGTACTTAAACGGTGAAGCAATCTTCGATATTTCTCCAAAGATTGAAGAAAAAATTAAGGAAGACAAAACTAAAGCCGAAGATAAAAAATAAGATTAATTAATAGTTAATAAAGAAAAAGAGGATATTTCCTAGGGAATATCCTCTTTTTGTGCAGAAATTGAATTAGTTTTGCATTTCTGCAAAGTTGCTTGATCTGAAATTAAAATAAGAGTATTATAAAAATATAAAAAATAAGATAATTATAAGCTTTTAATTCGGTGAAAAAGTTCAGAAAAATTATGAGATACTTTAGGCAGATTAAGTACCTCAGGTAAGGAAACTATAAACAAAATTAATTCTTCATTATCTTTGTTTAGACGATAATAAAGAAGCTCTTTTAAGGAATTCATTTTGATTTGTAAGTAACTACTTAAGAAGCGGTATTGAATATGATTAAAAAAGATCTTCAATGAGGAATAATTATGAAGCAAAAATTTATATATCTTCGAGATATTTTTAAAGGGCACTCATCTTTGTGGCTAGGCTTAGTTATAGCTAGCGGTTTTACTGGCTTAGATGGCATTATTTCCCCCGCCGTTATGGGAATTCTTACGAATATTTTAACAAAACGTCAATTTAATCGAGTTTGGTTAGTTATTGCACTTTTCTTTGTGGCAATGACATTTACTAATATTGCTTTTTGGTTTTGGCAATATTTTAATTTAAAAATTATTCAAGTTGCTAATACCAAATTGCGTGCAGATGCTTATGATAAGTTTATTACTGCCAGTGATAATCGCGATGAATCGAAAGTAATTTCCTTTATAGATGTAGATGTAAAGCAAATTGAAAATCAGTTTATCAATGCGGTAGTAATGGTAATTTATTGCTTTGAGCAAGCATTGATCACTTTAATCTATATTCTTTATATTAATTCTTGGGTAGCATTGGTTTACCTTGTTTGTGGTTTTTTACCAACGGTTGTTCCCAGGCTTACTAAAAAATGGCTAGAAAAGGGAACCAAGAAGTGGTCCGCTAAATATAAGAAGTACAACTTAGAAGTTTCGGAAGGAGTTAAAGGTTTTCATCTGATTAATAATTATGGCGTTACAGCTAAGATGCAAAAGCTAATTACACATTCGCTTAAGCAAGAAGAAAATGCGTATTTTAAAATGAACTTGCATCAAGAAACTTCACGTTTATTATCAAATACCACTTATGTGATTTCAACAATTATTGCCCTATTAGTTAGTGTGTTGTTTATTATGAATGGTCAAATCACAGTTGGTGCCTTTATTTCGCTATATTTGGCAGCCGATAGGGTAACGAGTCCTATTTTGAGTTCTGTTCAGTTCTTGAATCAGATTAATTCATCCACTCCACTTTTGGAAGCAGAGATTGATAAATCTAAGCAGCAACAAATTAATAATTTAACTTATCAAAATCTATCTAAGGATCTTTTACTTGAATTTGATCACGCTAGTTTTGGGTATGATCATGCATTGATAAAAGATATTAATTTTGCTGTTAAAGGTAATAGTCATGTGATGATTGAGGGACCATCTGGTGTAGGAAAGTCAACAATTTTCAAAACTTTATTAAATGAGATACCACTCTTTTCAGGAGAAATTCTAGTTAATTCTAAGTTAAATGATAATGAATTGAAGCATCAAGTTGGTATCATTAGTCAAGATACGTTTATTTTTTCAAAAAGTTTGCGCTTTAATTTGACATTAGGCGAAGATTTCTCTGATGAAGACATGATTGCAATCTTACGAAAGGTTGAATTGGATAAATTTGCCTCAACAGAAGGACTGGATACTAGATTAGGTGAGAATGGAGTCCATCTTTCTGGAGGTGAAAAGCGTAAAATTGAATTAGCTCGTGCATTATTAAGAAAGAAGACAATTTTATTATTAGATGAGGCCTTGTCGGGATTAGATCATCAAAGTATGCAGACTATATTTCAGTTAATTGTTGATTTCAAAGGTACTGTAATCGACATTGAGCATAATTTAAGTGACGAGTATAAGCAAAAATATGGGCAAATTTTAGAGTTGACTAATTAAGTAGCCCAGTTGCTCTAGCTTTATTGATTTGGCAATTTCTTCATAAAGTTGTAAACTGTGAAAAAAGACAAAATGGAGAAAATTATGACTGAAAAAAAAGAAGAAAAAGAATCATGGGGTAAGTTTTTCCTAGATATCTTAATTATCTGGGGTATTTTATTTGGCGTTTATATGTTGCTCTTCCACTTCGTTTTGAGCAACGATACGGTGTCTGGTCCATCAATGCAACCAACCTTTCAAAATGGTGATCGATTGATTGCGGAACGTCATGCACAAATCAAACGTGGTGAAGTGGTCATTGTTAAAGCCCCAGATGAACCAGGTGCTTTGTACATTAAGCGTGTTATTGGTTTGCCTGGTGAAAAAATCGTCAGCAAAAATAATCAAATCTACATTAATAATAAAAAGATTGCTCAACCTTGGTTGAAACAAGGAACGAAGTTAATTGATAATGGCTCAGATACATTTTATTCTGAGACTCAGAATTTTACTATGCAGTCACTGATGCGGGCGCGGACTTACCAGCAATACTTTACTAGAGCGCAGATTAAATATGTGCAGGATACTGGGCGCATTCCGAAAGGAACATATTTCGTAATGGGTGATCACCGGAGCGTTTCTAAGGATAGCCGTTATATCGGAACCATTAAGCGTAGTAGTATCGTTGGCGTAGTTAAAGTACGTTACTGGCCGTTGAACCAATTTAAAGTTTACTAATAATGAAGATATTCCTAAGGGAATATCTTTTTTAGATAAAAAATAATTGCATGAATTGGCATAAGACTATATAATTCAAAAAAAGCAAACTTGATGGAGCAACATGTTTCATTTAAAAAACATGCCGCTCCATTTTTTATTTTGAGGAAGGTGCGAGTAATTATGGATGAGAAGCCGAGATTAAAACGCGGGCTTAAGAGTCGTCACGTAACAATGATTGCAATAGGGGGAGCCATTGGTACTGGCCTATTCTTAGGTTCTGGTTCAGCCATTCATAGTGCTGGCCCTTCAATTATTTTGTCGTACTTAATCGTAGGGATTATCACCTTTTTTATGATGCGTGCTTTAGGAGAGCTTATTTTAGCCGATCCTGATAGTCATTCATTTTTAGAATCAATCAAAAAATATTTAGGTAAGCGTGCCGAATTTGTAGCGGGCTGGATGTACTGGGCTTGCTGGCTTAGTTTAGCTATGGCTGATTTGACTGCGACAGGAATTTATTTAAGATACTGGTTTCCGTGGCTACCGCAATGGGTTGGCCCTTTAGTAATTGTGATCTTATTGATGTTGATTAACATGGTAAATGTCGGATTATTTGGTGAACTGGAAAGTTGGTTCTCAATGATTAAGGTAATGGCAATTGTAGTCTTAATCATTACCGGTGCTGTAATGTTGTTACTTCATACGCATGTAAAGGGCGGTTATGTTTCACTAACTAATTTAGTTAATCATGGTGGCTTTTTCCCAACTGGGATTTGGGGCTTTCTTTTATCATTTCAAATGGTTGTTTTTGCCTTTGTTGGGGTAGAAATTGTAGGTCAAACTGCTAGTGAAACAGCTAATCCGCAAAAGGATATTCCTAAGGCAATTAACACTTTGCCAGTTAGAATCGGCCTTTTTTATGTGGGCTCAATGTTGGCAATTATGTCTGTTTATCCATGGAATCACATTACAACTACTTCAAGTCCCTTTGTCCAGGTCTTTACCGGCATCGGTGTTACAGCGGCTGCAGGGATTTTAAATTTTGTCGTTTTGACTGCAGCTATGTCAGCGACTAATAGTGCAATCTTTTCAACTAGTCGATCACTTTATTCATTAGCACGTAACGGCCATGCACCTAAAAGACTAGGTGAATTGACCAAAAAAGCAATTCCAATGAACGCTTTGATGACCTCTTCATTAATTTTATTTGTAGTAGTTGCCTTAAACTATTTAATGCCAGCAGAAATATTCTCCGTTGTCTCAACTGTTTCAACAATTTGTTTTGTGATTGTTTGGATCATGATTATGGCAGCACATATTGTTTATCGCAAACAGAATAAGCAGAATTTAGGCAGCTTTAAAATGCCGGGCTACCCAGTAACTAGCTGGCTTACGCTTGCCTTTTACATTGGTATTTTAATCTTATTATTCTTTATCAAATCAACGCAGCTGGCTTTGATTATTTCGATTTTATTTGCAATCTTTTTAGCGATCAGCTACAGTTTTGTTCGAAAAAATGATAAGGTATAGTGATTAAAGATAAATGAGAATAGATATATTTCCTAGGAAATTTTTACAGATGCTAAAGAAAGGAAGTTGGAAATGGCGAAGAAAGCACCTGAATTAAAGCGGTCGATGACAGCCGGACAGATGGAAATGATCTCACTTGGAGGAGCAATTGGTGTTGGACTATTCATGGGGGCTAGCTCAACCATTAAGTGGACCGGTCCTTCAGTACTGCTAGCTTATATTTTTGTTGGGGTTATTTTGTATATCGTAATGCGGGCATTAGGTGAGATGCTTTATGTTGATCCAGGTACTGGTTCTTTTGCAGACTATGCTTCAGAGCATGTGCATCCAATTGCCGGCTATTTAGCCGAATGGGCAAACGTGTTTCAATACATTGTTGTCGGAATTTCTGAGGTGGTGGCAACAACAGAGTATTTGCGCTTTTGGTGGAAAGGCACCTCTGATTGGGCTGCCGGCGTAATTATTATTTTATTTTTGCTGGTGGCTAACTTAGCTAGTGCGAAAGCTTATGCAACCTTGGAATTCTGGTTTGCCATGATCAAGGTTGTAACGATTATCTTAATGATTTTGCTTGGCTTTGCGGTAATTCTATTTGGCTTTGGTAATGGCGGTCATCCAGTAGGCTTTTCTAACTTGTGGAGTCATGGCGGCTTCTTCACTGGTGGTCTCAAGGGCTTCTTTTTCTCAATGGCCATTATTGTTGGTTCTTATGAAGGAATTGAGCTAATTGGGATTTCAGCTGGTGAAGTATCTGATCCGCATAAGGCCATTGTTAAAAGCGTGAAGTCAGTATTGTGGCGGATTTTGATCTTTTATGTTGGGGCAATTTTTGTGATTGTCACAATTTATCCATGGAATAAATTAGATAGCATTGGCTCACCGTTTGTAACGACCTTTGCCAAGGTGGGAATTACCGCGGCAGCTTCAGTAATTAACTTTGTAGTTTTGACTGCAGCTTTGTCCGGTGCAAACTCGGGAATTTATTCATCAAGTCGAATGTTGTATAAATTGGCACACGAAGGTGAAGCACCTAAGACTTTTGGTCACGTATCTAAGAGAATCGTGCCTAGTCATGCGATCATTGGAATTACTAGTGGGATCTTTATTGGTTTCATGCTTAATGTTTTGGCACAATTTTTGAATAAATCACTAGCTAATGTTTTTGTTATTGTTTATAGTTCATCTGTTTTGCCAGGGATGGTTGCATGGTTTGTGATTTTACTAGCAGAGTTGCGTTTTAGAAAAAAGAACCCTGATTTGATGAAGAATCATCCGTTTAAATTGCCACTATATCCATATTCCAACTATTTTGCTTTAATCATGTTGGTTGTGATTGTAATCTTTATGTTTATTAATCCAGAAACGCAAATTTCTGTTGCAGTTGGTGCAGCAGTGTTGATTATTGCGGCACTGATTTATGTGGTTAAGCATCAAAAAGATAAATAAAATTGAGTAGTAGGTAAGAAGCCTGCTGCTTTTTTGATAAGAAAATGATTGGGGACAAAATATGGATAATCCGTTTAATCCTAGCTTTGGCCGAATTCCAGCAGTGTATTTGCAGCGAAAAAAACTAATTGCTGATGTGTCTCAAGGAATAGAGAATTTAAATAGTTCATATACAATTTCGATTGTTTATGGAATGCGTGGAATAGGCAAAACTGTCTTTTTGACAGCAATGGACAGAAAGATTAGTGCATATCCAGATTGGATTGTTGTTAATTTGGCCATGGGGATGAAGTTGTTGCCTTCTTTTATTAATAGCTTATATCTGAATGCAGATTCAAAACTAAAAAAATCATTTAAATCTATTGAAGGACTAAATTTCTCTAATTTTGGATTATCGCTTTCTACAGACATTAGTAAGTTAACATATCAAGATATTTTAACGAACATGTTTGATGAAGTAAGAAAAAATGACGTTAAAGTGTTGATTACCTTAGACGAAGTAAAACTATGTCAGGAGTTGAAAGATTTTGCAAGATGTTATCAATTATTAAATCGGCAGGGTTATCCTATAGCCTTAATGATAGCTGGTCTTTCTGAAAATATCTCTGAATTGAAAAACGAAAATATAACTTCATTCTTACTACGTGGAAAGCGAATAGCTTTATCAGCATTGAATCTCTCACAGGTTGAAGCTAGCTATAGTAAAGTTTTTAAAGAATCAGGTTATCAAGTGTCGAAAAAAATTCTTGAAAAAATGGCGTTGATGACAATGGGCTATTCATATGCCTTTCAGTTGCTAGGTTATTTAGTTTTGAAAGCTGCTAAAAAAAGTAAGGTAATAGATCAAAACACTTTAGAATGTATTAAATCAGAGTACTTATTGGTGCTAAAGCAAAATGTTTATACCAAAGTACTTAGTAGTTTGTCAAAGCAAGACCGAAAATTTGTTTTAGCTATGGCTCAGAGCCCAAAACATTGTGTTTCAATTAAAGAAATTCATGAAAGGTTAAACCGTCCAAGCAATTTTGTTGCTAACTATCGTAGACGCTTGTTAGATGATCAAGTTATCAAATCTACTAATTATGGTGAAGTGGCCTTTACTTTACCGTTTTTCAAGGAATATGTATTACGGCAGTATCGCTTTGAGCAGGGACTAGAATAAGAAATATTCAAAAATTATCGTATTCAATTCAAATCTAATATTGTACTTTTTCAAAGAAATTCTCTATAATATTACATACAAAAAGTAAGCAAAAGGAGGAGCATAAATGACAAAACCAATTATCGGTATCTCAGGTTCTGTAATTATTGACGATGGAGGAATTTTCCCTGGTTATCATCGTAGTTATGTGAACGAAGACTATGTAGATTCAGTAGTTCAAAATGGCGGTGTGCCTTACATTATTCCATTTACTGAAAATGATGAGGTAATTCGTGAACAGCTTAATCATGTTCAAGGCTTGATCTTATCTGGTGGGCATGATGTTGATCCACGTTTTTATGGCGAAGAACCAATGCAAAAGATTGGTGCTACTTGGCCTGAACGCGATCATTTTGATATGCGCTTGTTAAAGTTAGCAGAAGAAAATGGTATTCCGGTACTCGGCATTTGTCGTGGTGCTCAAATTATTAATGTGGCTCATGGCGGTACGCTTTACCAAGATCTTTCATACAGAAAAGAACTTACTTTGAAACACATGCAAGGTCATACGCCAACTTTGCCTACTCATAGTATGGAAGTGGAAGCTGATAGTAAATTGGCTGAAATTTTGGGTAAAACTGAATTTCGCGTTAATTCTTTCCACCATCAATTAATTAAAGACGTTGCACCAGATTTAAAAGCAGTGGCAACAGCTCCTGATGGTGTGGTTGAAGGGCTAGAAAATAAAAAAGGTAATGTCATTGCCGTGCAGTGGCACCCTGAAATGTTGCACCGTAATTCCGATGTAGCGTTTATGAATAACTTATTTAAGTTTGTTGTTGATAATGCAAAGTAAGGAAGCAAATAGATGAATGAAAAAACAGGAGATAAATTAGGCTTTTGGTCAATTGTACTATTAGCAATTAATGCCATTATTGGGTCAGGTATTTTCTTAACACCTGGTAGTGTAGTACAACAAGCCGGTAGTAAAGCCTTAGTTGTATATTTAATTGCGGCAATTTTCGCAGCGATTCTGGCCATTTCGTTTGCGGCAGCTTCAAAGTATGTCACTAAATCTGGTGCTGCCTATGCTTATTCCAAGGCCGCTTTTGGTAAAAAAATTGGCTTTTATATGGGAGTTCTGCGTTACTTCTCAGCCAGTGTAGCTTGGGGCGTAATGGCTGTTGGGGTAATTAAGTCAACTATTTCAATTTTTGGCGGAAATCCCAATAAGGCAATAAATGTCACAATTGGCTTTTTGATCTTGATGGCAATTATTACCGTGATCAACTTGTTTGGTCAAAAAGTAGTTAAGTATGTAATGAATTTAGCCACGATCGGTAAGTTGGCTGCATTGGTGTTAATTATTATTGCTGGGGTGGTTTTGTTAATTACTACTGGTGCATCAAGCAACCTAGGACAAGTAGATCAATTGACTCAGAATGATCAAAAAATTGTGCCAACTTTAACTACAACTACCTTTGTCATGGCAATTGTTTCAGCCTTCTATGCCTTTACCGGCTTTGAATCAGTAGCTTCTGGTTCAGAAGATATGAAGAACCCTGAAAAGAACTTGCCACGAGCAATTCCATTGGCAATCTTAATTATTGCGGTTGTCTATATCGGCGTTGTAGCGGTAGCGATGGTACTTAATCCACGCGCTTTAATGACGACTAAGCAAGTTGTAGCGATTGCGGCTATTTTTAATAATGAAATCTTACGTGATGTGATCTTAGTTGGTGCCTTGGTTTCAATGTTTGGGATCAACGTAGCTTCCAGCTTTAATGCTCCACGTATTCTGGAAGCTATGGCTCGAGAGGGTCAGATGTCACAAGCATTGACGAAGAGAACAAAGAATAACTTTCCAATTAGAACTTTCTTTATTTCGGTTGGCTTGGCAATTTTGATTCCGATGGCCTTTGAATACAATATGGTCAACTTGATTACTTTAAGCGCGATGGTTAGATTCTTGGGTTTTATCGTTGTGCCAATTGCGGTTATTCAGTTCTACCGCGGTAAAGGTACTGAGAAACAAGATATTCTTAATGCGGATAAGAATGTTTGGACTGATGTAGTTGTACCGATTCTTTCAATTATCTTAGTTATCTTCTTGCTGGTTGAATATAACTGGAAGGCACAATTTGGCGTGGCTAATAATGCAGGTCAAGTTATTGGCGTTAATTGGTACGCTATTGCGATGATGATCTTTGGCTTTGTATTGTTGCCATTGATTATGGCTTGGATTTCTAGAAGAGAACGGAGATAAGAATGATTAAGTAAGAATATCTTACATTTTTGATATGATGATATGAACCAAAAATGTAAGATGTATTATTTTTATTACCATCTTTCGATATTCTATCGGAGTATGGTTTTTTAGTACTGTTTTATGATTATGGTAGTGAATATGTTCTTTAAATTGTTTGCTCTAATTCATTCATAGTCTTAAATGTATTTTCAAAAACATCTTTCTTTTAAGAATGTTAAAGCGTATTACATTAAATCAGTTAATCGTCATGTATGACATAGATTGAATAATGCCATGATTTTTAGGCTACTTTGAAAAGTAGTGTGCTGATATATTGCTCATCAGGATAAATCTATTAAGTGTAAGATGCTTCTGATAGGCTAAATTCAGTATATTTATTACTTGTAAGACTGGATACCAATTTGATGTGGTTTAATGCATAAGTAATGATAAGTGATGGTCGGAATTTCTTTCTCATTAGGATAAAATTCAGTAGTATTCAAGTAGTACCAAAAAGCTAGTTGTAATGGAACTAGTCCATATAAAGAATAGCAAGTGTGTGGAGAGGTAATTGGAAGAAAGATGCAACTACATTATTAGATTTGCATTGAAAGATAGGCTCTTGACAATAGATAGTTCTTCATATATCGCATATTTAGTAAAAAATATGATATATGCAGCTTGTATTAAATTATAATTAATACTTGACAAACTTACATGATAGAATTATTATATTTTTAATCTAAGACATATGAAAGGAGACAAAATCATGGATGATTCTATCAATTTAAGTAGTTACAAAGATTCTTTTAACGTTTCTAAGAGAGAATATTCTCAATTAGGTGGTGCTAGAAGTAATAAAACTCGTTTTTCTTACAGAACAGCGGATGATGGTGAAAACTTATTTGGAATTGAGATGGTGCACCATCATGGTGGTGGTCATGGTGGTTCTCATGGCGGCGGCGGTGGTTTTCATGTAGTCGTTGCTTGCTGTGTCTCAGTATCAACTGGTGCAGCTGGGTTAAGAAAAAGAAAACGTAAATAGAGGAGGAAAATAGTTGTCAGCCTTGTAAGGCTGACAACTATTTTAATAAATACTATGAGTTTTATATTAAAAACCAAAGCTTTTGTAAGATTTTATGCTGAGTTAGCTGTTGATAATAAGATCAGCTTGCTTTTTACACTTTTATTCCCAGCAATTTATCAATTGCTCAATTCTGGAACGGGTACAATTACTAATAACAACGATTTTATACAAGTGTGTTTACCAATGATTGCATATATTATTGTAGCAACAGCCTTAAATGGCGTAACTATGTCTATTATTTCAACTAGAAATAGTGGGTATATAAAAGCATATTATTATGCTAGCGGTAGTAGGTGGGCTATCTATTTAGCAAATTTATTTGTTCAATTAGCTATAGTTTTATTAGAGAACATAATTTTTATAATAGCATTAATGATATTATATAGGTTCTTTTCTCTTACACTGTTAGCCACTTTTGTTTTGATGACTTTAATTTCATTTCCTTTTATTGCATTAGAATTCAATATTCTGTTTTTGCTTAGAATAAGGGCATCAGATATGTCTATTTTAGCAACTGCATTATTATTAGGGCTTTTATTTTTATTTAATGTTCCTATACCCAACTTTCTAAGAATTATAGCTGAAATTAATCCTTATATGTTCGTAAGTTCCGTTTTACATGAGTTATTACGGCCTAATATTGTCGTTCTTTTTAATGTAATATTCGATTGTATAATATTTGGTTTAGTTGGATTTATTGGGTTTCAGTTTTTTGATCTACAAAATAGGGGGATTAAGAATTGACGATTGAATTAAAAAACATAACGACCGGTTATTCTAAAAATAATGTTTTTGAGAATTTTTCAGGAAAAATTTCTTGTAATAATTTAATTGTTTTAATGGGAAAAAATGGTGTTGGAAAAAGCACATTATTAGATGTTATTAGTGGATTAAAAAAAATAGATTCAGGCTCTTTATATGGAATTCCCTCTACTAAAGAAATCATGTATATGTTTCAATCTACTCCCTTTTATTCAGATGTTAAGGTTAAACAAATGATAGATATGTACAAAAGTTTTGGGAAAACTACTAGCTTCGAAAAATATAAAATTATAAAAATAAAAAATTTTTTCGATGAAAATATTAATCCATTGTTAAACCAATCTCTGGGGGATTTATCTGGAGGCGAAGCAAAACTAGTGTTTACATATGCATCTGCAATGGTGCCTAAATCACTATATTTATTTGACGAGCCACTTTCTGGAGTTGATCCAGAAAATCGAATTAAAATTATTAAGTTATTGGAAGAACTTGGACGAAAAGTACCGGTTATTATTACTTCACATGAAATTTTACCATTTAAAAATATTAATTGTACTTTAAAGTATTTATCGGCCCACAGATTTATTTTTTCTGGTAGTTATGCTCAGTTGACTAAAAAATATGGTGCAACGCCTGAAGAGGCATTTCTTAATTTAACTCAAGAAATGAGAAAGGAAAATAAAGGATATGAATAAGAATATTACATACAGAGTTGCTCAGTTCGCTATATATGAATTAGATAATCAATCATGGGTGCTACAAACAACAGAGCGTATTAATATTATTAAAAATATTAAATTAGTACATTTTTTGAAAAAAATTATGTACAGAAGATATATCACTGCTGATATATTACTTCAATTAAAAGAAAAATATGAAGATATTTTTGATGATATCGTTAAATATCTTCAAGAGAATGAAATACTATTACCGTTAAAGAATCTAAATTTTAATCTACAATCTACACTGTTAGTTACTAATAGCAAAAAAATTTATAATTTTTTTAACAATCATTATTTCGATCAGACTATATTATTACGAAACTTAAAAAATATTGATTTAAAAAATACTTTAGTAGTAGTTATTTTAAATCCTTATAATCCTGAAATAGTTCGAAAAATATATAAAAAAATCTCTAATAATAATTTCCTAATATTGGGATATTTTTATAATTTTAATTTTTATTTGGATAATATTTATCACCCTGAATTGGAATTACCTGATCATTTTGATCATATAAAGTACATTCAAACAAAAATATATTCAGATCAAACAAGTTATACTTATCAAGATTTAGTTGACATTATTTTTGAAAAAGATCCTAATTTCGGACTCATTTATCCAATTTCTTGGGTAGATTTAATTATGATATCAAATTTAGTTTTGGAAAGAGTGTTAACTATTTTTGATTTAGATGAAGATACTAATTTATACATGACTAAAGAAATACTTAAGATGGAAGAGTTAAATATGAAGACGCATAAAAAAATGGAAGATTTTGCTGAATTTTGGGAGATGGGTTAATTGAAAGATAATAAGGATTCGTTTTCTTGGCAAGATAGTTTGGTTGATTGGCCTGATTACACGGGAAATAGTTTTCCAATTACTACGTTTAGAGAAGTAAGCAAATTTGATTTGTTAAGCTCGTCTACAGCATTATGTGGAAATGAAAAAAGCTATCTAGATGATGAAATGCTTTCTTGGCTAAGACATGCGGAAAGAAATAGCAGAATACCTCAAAATTTTGAAGAGAAGATAAATTTAAAAAGTAATAATTTGGATAGAAAAAAATGTTCTTATAGATCTTTTAAAAATAAAAAAATTGCTTATGATGATTTCTCTTCACTAATGTATAAAGCTTATGGTTACGATGAACAAAATAATACTAGAGGTTATGGATCAGGAGGAGGACTATATCCGATTAATGTGATAATCTTTGTACTTGAAGATAATGCCATTGAAGACTTAAAAAGAGGAGTATATTATTTTTATCCCTTAAAAAATTGTATTTATCGTCTGAATTCATTTAATGGTATTTCAAGCAATAAACTGAATATGGCCTTGTATCCAAATAGAAAAAAGCCATATTCTAATATTGCTATTGGTTATGCTGCTGATCTTAGAAAATGTATTAGAAAGTATCAATATCTTGGCTACAAAAATGCATTAATTGAAATAGGATTAATGATACAGGCATTAAAGACTGCTTTACCTCAAAATATGGGAGAATTTAGCTGTCAAGATTTTAATAATAGATTGTTAACTACTATAGCTGATTTAGATAAAAGAAATGCTCCTATAGAAATAATACAGTGGATAGGAAGAATAGATTAACATGTTAAATTTTTATATTTCCGCATCGCAAACATATAATCTGTTTAAAGAAGATTATATATATTCACGTGCTACTTTTAATTCAATATTGGTTAATAATATGCTCAGTCCTAATGGGGGGAATGCTATTTCAAGAAAGTCGAATTTCTCATTGGCTAAAGCTATTTCAGAAGCTTGCGAACGACATGCTTTAGTTATTCCAACGACTAATCCTCCAAAAAAGTATGTTTCGTATGATGTAATAACGAACAAGATTAAATATGTTTCGGGTTATAAGATAGGTTATAATTATCAGGCTGATTCAACTGGCACTGCTACACATTTAAATATGTTTAGTGCTATTGAACACTCAATTGGAGAACTTATTGAAAAAAATGCCTTATTAAGAATGTGGTATAAGAATGATATTAAAAACATATCTACTATGGGTTGGCAACCCAATAATAGGAAAACTATTTTTTTATTGAATAGTTTCTTTTTTCCATATTATGTTGTTTTGGCTGCGTATAAAGATGAAAATCAATATTGGCATTGTGGGTTAGGAAGCTCTTTAAAAAGCGTGGACATCGCTAAGCAAAAAGCATATGAAGAATTGAATTTGATGTGGTTTCAGAATAATATAGATAGAGTTAATGTTAGTTTATCAAAAAAGTATAATAAAACTTTGTATTGGAAGTGGAATTCAGAACAAATTCAGCATATGGATATGCTATCTTCAATAAGTCACGTTAGGAGGAATAAGTGTTCCGGTCATGATCCGAAAAATATTCATGAATTGGGGTTACTGCTTTCTTGTACATTTAAACACATGTACGTAGTATTAATTACAGATGACTTATTTAACAAGCCTTTATTGACTGCTAGGTGTTTTAGTGATGAATTAATATCCTGCGTTGTCCCCAAATTTCAATTATTGAAATTAATTTCTAATAATTCAATTAATTTTATAAGTTTAAAAGATGTAAAAAATAAGGTAGATTGTCCAATAGTTTAAAATTATGTCAGAATTAATAAAAAATCTTAGAATTTCAAATTCTATTTTTGAAAAAGATACAAGTACAATAAAAATTGATGGCTTTTTTAACGCTTTACTTGGTGTGGCTAATAAACTTACTTTATCTGATTGCTTAAAGTCTGGAATGGGTGAATTTACAGAAAGGTATATTGAATTACATCCATCTAATAAGTTAAAAAAAGTTGCTGCTTTAAACATCGTTGATAATAAAATCAATTTTATTGATCCTCAGAAAGTATATTTATTAAGAGATACGGAGAATTATAATATTAATTCTTTTATTGACTCAAGTGGAACAGCTTACTTTACTAACGTGGAAGATGCGATTAAGAAAGCTTTCTTTGAATTTATAGAACGACAAAGCTTGGTTTATTCGTTTTTACGGGAATGGCCAGGTAAAAAAATTAATAAGAGAGTTATCCACAATCAATTAAAGCCGTATTCTAAATTTAAATTTTCTTATTTAATGATAAATGATATCTCAATAATAAAGGATATATATGTTATTCTTTTTGTGGGTATAAATAGAAATTCATATAATGTAGGTTTGGGAACGGATTTTAATTTGCTAACAGCTATAAATAATGCTTTAGCAGAAGGGATGGGGAATAGTCCTTTTTATGTTTCAGATAATGAAATAAAGAAGAGAAATAAATTATTAAATACTTTAGATTATCACTTAAAGTATACTGATTTACAAAGCATTGAGTCTTATTCGATGATATTTTCAAATTGGTTAACTCCTAGATATATATTGAAAAAGTTTAATTATTTAAATAAAGCTAGTGTGCAGGAAAATAAAAAGAAAGACCCGTATGTTTCTTTAAGTATAATAGAAAAAATAAAAAGAATTTCTATGGAAAATTCAATAAAACCCTATCTTACATTTTTAAATGGTAAATCTGAAAATATAAGGGGTATAGTTATGCATTTTTCTGCTAAAGAAGCATATCCTCATATTTTTACTCCATTTATAAATCCAAATAATTATAAAATTTCTTATCTTTTGCATTCAAATAATAATTTTCCAAATAAATATAAATATTTACCGTTTCCTTAAGGCGATTATACTAAAAGAAATCTAGTGTTAGATAGTAATTTAACTGAATGATTGTCTGGCACTTTTATTTTTGCTTTAAAATGAATGCACATAATCATTGGATGGTTTGATTGACCTAATACTTTGGAATAAACAGGAGTAGAGACATTTTTATTGTTTTCAACTATACCCCGAGCATTTCCGCTTGATGCTGTCACTTTGAATAAATAGATTTCAATAAAATTATTGACCAAAGTATTTTAGTTCCTGATGAATTTTCATCAGGAATTGATAAAACTACTTTGAAGAAAATTGAAAATAAACTGTTGGATTTACAGACAACGATTTTGTACATTACTCATGTTTTAGATGATAATCTTAATGACAGGTTTGATGAAGTAATAAAATTAGAATGATGTTATGAATAAAATAAAGAAGATATTATTTGCCACATTAATCCTAGTGATAATTTGCTTTTGGCTTCAGAAAATAACTCATAAAAACGGTAATTTTTGGAGTATTATTCCAATTTATTGGGCTAGTTCAGCAGCCTATCAATTTCAAATGCATGCCAATGTATCCAAAAAAGCAAAATCGATAGTTAATTTTACTCTGACAATCTTAGCAGTAGGATTATTAGGAATATTTATTTATGTTTTACTTCATAGCTAAAAAAGCTGTTAGGCATAACAAACCTAACAGCTTTTTCAATACATCAATACGCGTGATGCTAGTTAAATCGTTCTAGACAATAAGCAATATTTGAAGCAAGAATTGCTACTTCAAGCCGTTCCTGAAAGCCTGTCAGACTTCTGGCCCGATTGTTTTCTGCATTGTAATAGGCTAACAATGAAAAGTCACTTTCAATAGTTCTTCTAATTGCCATTAATTCATGATCATTATGCTCTTTGGCTCCCTTCATATTTTTTCTGTATGGTGTCCAAAGAGTATAGCCCAGCTTTTTCAGCTTATCATACAGTTGTTTTCCTAAATATCCTTCATCACCCAAAATATATTTTTGCTTAAGATCTGTATTTAGTATTAATTCTAATGCTTCTTTAGCATCGTGCACAGAAGCCGAGACTGTAAAATAGTTTGTGTAAGGATGAATGATTCCTTAAATTTATTTCTTTAAACATTAGAAAAAGGAGTTCCTTTCTCGTATGATTGGTTTGAACAAAAAAACACATACAGAAAGAAGAACTCCTTCATGAATGATTTTACCAAAGATTTTGCTCAAG
>NZ_PCYV01000069.1:0-1748 GCF_002553785.1 Lactobacillus sp. UMNPBX15 | reverse complement strand
TTTCACCTCCTCGTATTATATAAATTAAATCTGTGTTGATTGTCTTTTTAGTTTGTTTATTCGATCATCAGATGCTAGTCTCTAATTGTCATTGACCTTGGTCAATTGGTATAGGTTTTCACCTCCTGTAGCTTGACTACTTTGTAAGTCTGCCGCCCAAGCAGTTTTGCTAATGACTTACTCACATGCTGTATTGATTCTGGCTATTACTGATTCAGAGCAGTTTCAGTCGCAGCTTTTTAGCTTGAACCTGTGAATACTTATATTTTGCGAGACTGTCTTAGAAACTGTAATTAGGGGCTAACATGTGATGATCGATCTATGACCAAATATTTGTTAGAAAGGAGGCCATTCTCAATGAAACTTTTTATAGGAATTGACGTCAGTTCTAAAGACTTGCAAGTCGCTATTACTGACTCAGAAAATCATCAAAAACCTTTGCTTAACCAATCTTTTTCTAATGATCTGACTGGCGCTAATAAGGTCAAAAAGCTAATTCTCCAACTTGCTAAACAGAATAGCTATGACAAGGTAATTATCGGCATGGAGGCTACTTCAATTTATAGCTTTCATCCAGCCTATTTCTTTGCCAATGATGAGGACTTGCAAAAGCTTAATCTTGAAACTGATGTCGTTAATCCCAAAAATACTAAACGATTTCATGACGTTTACGAAGAAAATAAGAATGATCCTATTGATGCCTATTACATCGCGGAATACTTACGCTTTGGCAAGTATCACGTCACTATCGCTCGACAAGAGGAATACTTAGCTCTCCAGCGTCTAACCAGAACCAGATATGAAATCACGTCTTCCCTGGCCAGAGCTAAGCAGCACTTCATTGAAGCCCTTTACTATCGTCTAAACAAACTGGTTACCGTTGACAAGGAAAATATTAAAACTTCTATCTTTGGCGCAACAATGCTGTCTATTGTGACTGATAGTAAAACCATCGATGAAATCACTGAGATGCCAATCGAGGATTTAATTGATTACCTTCAGACTAAGGGACGCGGCCGCTTCTCTGATCCAGAAGCTTTAGCTAAAGCAATCAGGAAAGCCGTCAGAGGATCCTATCGTTTAGGTAAAGTCATGAAAGACTCAATTGATGCAGTATTATCTGTTTACTATACCGAGATTAAAACCAATCAGAATTTGATTAAAAATTTAGATAAAGCAATTACAGACATCGTTCAAGCGCTCCCTGAAGAGAGAATACTGCAGTCTATTCCGGGAATTGGACCAGTTTACTCTGCTGGCATCATCGCTGAAATTGGTAGTATTGATCGGTTCGATACTGAAGCTCAGCTGGCTAAATACGCCGGCCTAGCTTGGCGTCAAAAGCAGTCTAGTGATTTTGACAGCGAACACAAGCCAATGACCAAAAACGGCAATCATTATCTAAGATATTATTTGGTTGAAGCTGCCAACCTAATTAGATTAAGAGATCCCGTTTTTCGGAAGTACTATCAAAAGAAGTACGATGAAGCTTTCTATTCCCCGCATAAACGTGCTTGCGTCCTTTGTGCAAGAAAACTAGTTAGGACCATTTTCACTCTGCTCAAAAATGGTCAAATCTATCAAACACCGAGGTGATCAATTGGTCTAAAACATTTTTGGAGGAGTAAATAATAGTTATTAAAAACCCTTGAAATAGGGCCTAGTTTCATGCACGCAAATTTTGGCTTTAACACAAACTAATTAAAAATAAAATTTACAATTTACATTGACTTATCACCACATGACTT
>NZ_PCYV01000068.1:0-1777 GCF_002553785.1 Lactobacillus sp. UMNPBX15 | reverse complement strand
CAGGGAAATAAAATTAAG
Organism: Lactobacillus sp. UMNPBX15; assembly: GCF_002553785.1. Taxonomy (NCBI): domain Bacteria; kingdom Bacillati; phylum Bacillota; class Bacilli; order Lactobacillales; family Lactobacillaceae; genus Lactobacillus; species Lactobacillus sp. UMNPBX15. The sequence continues at coordinate 1,759 of NZ_PCYV01000068.1, read as the reverse complement.
GAAATATTCATCCTTACACAAACTATTTTACGGTCTCGGTTTAAGTGACCATCCAGTTACTTTTTTATTAACAGCGGTTATTGAATATGAATTAGTGGTATGTACAACATAGGCCTCATTGTACATCCATTTTTTCCATTTTCTGAATGCGTCAACACGATACTTATGGTTGAAAGCTTTTTCTGAGTCAATATCAGCTAAAAGCTTACTTTGTACAGGGGAAACAAAACGTGCCATATTATATGGTGCAGCAGCGCTATAAAGATCATTAGGAGAAGGTTCACTTGAAAGTGACCAGCCACCTTCAAAGACATCAATTTTTGGATCATCAGATTGAACTGCTTGTACCCAATTGTTAAATTCCATTGGACGACCGCCAACAAACTTAACGTTCAAACCGATTTTCTTCCATTGTTGGATATAATTACGCCATACGGGCTCTGCGGTAGTAGCATTGTTTCTAACAGCTAAATTAATAGTAAGCTTCTTTCCGTTAGGTTGAACTCTGAATTCGCCTTTCTTTTTATATCCGGCTTTATCTAGTAATTGGTTGGCTTTCTTCAAATTATATGGGTAACCTTTAATTGAACTATCGGAAAAGTCACCAAATTGTTCTGGAATCAAAGTATTAACACGGAATGCTAATCCTTGGTAATAGCGTTTAGCAACAGCATCAATATTCATTGCATAGGCCATTGCTTTACGTAATGCTGGATTATTCATCTTGGCATTCTTATTTTCAACATTCTTTCCTAGCTTCTTATCCCATTTACCAACTTTAAAAGCTAAGTAGTTATAACTAAGTGGAACTTCACCAATAAAGTTAGTATCAGTTGCATTCTTAGTTTGATCCCATTGTGTATTAACCACATCAGCAATATCAAATTTATGACTTTTAATGGCTTGGGTAGCAGAACTGGAGCTGATAACAGATGCAGTTACTTTTTCAAAGTTTGGTGTACCACGCCAGTAATAAGGATTACGCTCCCCAGAAACAGATTGACCACGAACAATATTAGATACACGGAATGGTCCAAAAAATAGTGGGGATTTTCTGACCTTGTTACTAGATAAAAGTTTTGAAAAAGGTACATCCTTTAAGTAATGATAGGGTTCAGCATATTCCCAGAAATATCCATTACCTGATTAAAGCATACCAGGCTTCATTTGCTTGAAATGGAGTACGACTTTGCGTCCATTTTCACCATCAGGCATTTCAATTCCAGAAATTTTCTTGCTTTTGCCTTCATGATATTCAGCTAAGCCAACAATATCAGCTAAAGATTCAGTATATCTTTGTGATTTAGAGTCTTTATTTGCAATAATTTCATAAGCAAATTCAACGTCTTTAGCATTCACTTGCTTACCATCTGACCACTTAACTCCTTTTTTCACTTCGATTGTGATAGTCTTAGCTTTCCGATTTAGTTTAAAAGTAGCAGCTCCTTTATTATTAATCTTATATTGATCATCTGTTGAAAATAAAGATTCTAGACCTGGGCTTTGTACCTCACCATCAATTGTAGTATCTGATAATTCTGGTAAGAAAATACCAGTGAATGGACTGTCTGATTCAACAGCATAGGTTAAAGTTCCTCCTTTTTTAATACTTTTTACAGGAACAGTTTCGCTAAACTTATGATTAGTTTTATTTGCATTACTACTGTTTGTATGTTTGTTATTACCACATGCAACTAAACTTAAGAGACTGTCAAGAAGTTTGTGTAAATAATCTCTCTCGTTGATTGACTTTTTTATT
>NZ_PCYV01000067.1:0-1896 GCF_002553785.1 Lactobacillus sp. UMNPBX15 | reverse complement strand
GGACTTGAGCTTTTTAATTATTTATTCAACTTACCGCAAAAAATTATACACTTAGAAAGTCAAGGTAAATTCAGTATTTTCTCCGACTTTACGCAAACTAAGTGCCCCAGTGCCATCAGCAGTCGTAATATATACTGGTGAAGCTGTTGCATCCCCCACATTAATTTGACCTGCACCCTGTCTTCTAGGTGAAACTGGTGTAGTATACCCATTCTGAGTCTGTGGATTAGCCGTATTCATTAACAATGCTTTAACTGCCTTAACTAACTCTGCACCTTTTAGTTCAGGATTAGTTTTAGCTAGTCGTTCTTTAACTAAAGCCGCTGCTCCTGCAGCAAATGGACCAGCCATTGAAGTCCCACTCATCTTAGTATATTGGTTATCATTTGCTAAAGAAGTCACATCAGATCCTGGAGCTGAAATATCCGGCTTTAAGGTAAAATCAGGCAATGGTCCCCATGAACTGAAAGAAGCCATGTCACTGTCTTTACCTGTATCAGAAGTTTCAGCAGCTACAGTAATTGCATTGCGTGATGCACCCGGATCAGCAACAGTACTTGAACTAAATGGTTCATAATTACCAGCATTTCCTCCTGATTGATAATCTGAATCAGTAATATGACTAGTATTATCAACAGAAGCTGCATTCCCATTATTTGATGCTGAAATCGAAACAATTACACCGTGATCAACTGCATATTGAACTGCTTTTTGATCAGCCACTCCCAAATCAGCAGCAGCTACACCACCACCAAGAGACATTTGAATTACATCAGCACCTAGATTAACGGCATCAACAATTTGTTTAGCTAAATCAAGTGATGTTCCATCGGCACTGAAGACCCGCAACTGTAATAATTGAGCTTCCGGTGCTACCCCAACTACGTATTCTTTGTCACCATCTGGTTGACCATCAGCTGCAATAATCCCTGAAACGTGTTGACCATGAGGCTCATCAGCTTCGGGCTTTATATCATCTTCACTGTTATCAACATAGTTATGCACAAACGGAAACTTTTCATTCACATAACGACCATATCCTAACTTAGCAATCATTTCCTTCATTTGATCAGCTGTTAACTTAGGATCTTTAGGCATAGTTTGAAAATCTTTATGGCTAGTATCAACACCACTATCAATTACGGCAACTACTGTGTGCTCACCCTTGTATCCTTGATCCCAGGCACTTTGAACATTACCTTTTACATGATCTTGATCATTAGCTGGTGGCGTTACTTGATTTTGAGAATTGGTAGCAGGTTGAGCATCAGCTTGAGTACTATTATCTTGAGCTGAATTTACTGAAGTAGTTTGAGTTTGAGCGTTAGCCTTTTCAACCTGACCATTTTCACTTGTTTGTGCAGAAATTGTGGTATTTTCTTGTTGCTTTGACTCAAGCGTATCATCCTCAGCTGTACCAGCTGACTTAGCTAAGTCACTTTGTTGTTTCGCCTGAAAATCTGCAATATTGGTCTGTTTTTCACTGCTTGACACTTGTTTTGCAGCATTACTATTTTCTGCAGCTTGAACTTGACCATTAGGTGAAAAAATAAATACTGAACCAGAGGCTAATGTCAAAATAGCAGCAGTTGCCCACTTTTTTCTTAAACCAACTAAGCCACTACTATGTTTACGTGCTTGAACTAATTCAAGTCTTTTCTTAGTACAAAATACGTACGAATAATCTCGATTATCAAAGTTTTTCTGATTCATATATTTTCCTCCTTGTGGATAAAACTTGTTGTTCAATCTATCTCACTTTCAAGTTATGAAAAATAATATCACGATTATAATTTACTTACAATATATTTTTAATTTTATAACATGGTTTTTAAATTATCGAAACTGTCAAATCTTTTGTGTAAATAGATCTTTCTCGTAAATTGATTTTTTAAT
>NZ_PCYV01000066.1:0-2054 GCF_002553785.1 Lactobacillus sp. UMNPBX15 | reverse complement strand
TTTGAGGTACTACCCTCAAAACTAAACAAAGTTTCTCAGTGTGCTTCCGCTTGCTCTGGATACTTCTCTTAGCATTCCTGCTCTCCATATCCTTCGCTTCCTTAGAAAGGAGGTGATCCAGCCGCAGGTTCTCCTACGGCTACCTTGTTACGACTTCACCCCAGTCATCTGCCCTGCCTTAGACGGCTCCTTCCCGAAGGTTAGGCCACCGGCTTTGGGCATTGCAGACTCCCATGGTGTGACGGGCGGTGTGTACAAGGCCCGGGAACGTATTCACCGCGGCGTGCTGATCCGCGATTACTAGCGATTCCAGCTTCGTGCAGTCGAGTTGCAGACTGCAGTCCGAACTGAGAACAGCTTTCAGAGATTCGCTTGCCTTCGCAGGCTCGCTTCTCGTTGTACTGCCCATTGTAGCACGTGTGTAGCCCAGGTCATAAGGGGCATGATGACTTGACGTCATCCCCACCTTCCTCCGGTTTGTCACCGGCAGTCTCATTAGAGTGCCCAACTTAATGCTGGCAACTAATAACAAGGGTTGCGCTCGTTGCGGGACTTAACCCAACATCTCACGACACGAGCTGACGACAGCCATGCACCACCTGTCTTAGCGTCCCCGAAGGGAACTTTGTATCTCTACAAATGGCACTAGATGTCAAGACCTGGTAAGGTTCTTCGCGTTGCTTCGAATTAAACCACATGCTCCACCGCTTGTGCGGGCCCCCGTCAATTCCTTTGAGTTTCAACCTTGCGGTCGTACTCCCCAGGCGGAGTGCTTAATGCGTTAGCTGCAGCACTGAGAGGCGGAAACCTCCCAACACTTAGCACTCATCGTTTACGGCATGGACTACCAGGGTATCTAATCCTGTTCGCTACCCATGCTTTCGAGCCTCAGCGTCAGTTGCAGACCAGAGAGCCGCCTTCGCCACTGGTGTTCTTCCATATATCTACGCATTCCACCGCTACACATGGAGTTCCACTCTCCTCTTCTGCACTCAAGAAAAACAGTTTCCGATGCAGTTCCTCGGTTAAGCCGAGGGCTTTCACATCAGACTTATTCTTCCGCCTGCGCTCGCTTTACGCCCAATAAATCCGGACAACGCTTGCCACCTACGTATTACCGCGGCTGCTGGCACGTAGTTAGCCGTGACTTTCTGGTTGATTACCGTCAAATAAAGGCCAGTTACTACCTCTATCCTTCTTCACCAACAACAGAGCTTTACGATCCGAAAACCTTCTTCACTCACGCGGCGTTGCTCCATCAGACTTGCGTCCATTGTGGAAGATTCCCTACTGCTGCCTCCCGTAGGAGTTTGGGCCGTGTCTCAGTCCCAATGTGGCCGATCAGTCTCTCAACTCGGCTATGCATCATCGCCTTGGTAAGCCTTTACCTTACCAACTAGCTAATGCACCGCGGGGCCATCCCATAGCGACAGCTTACGCCGCCTTTTAAAAGCTGATCATGCGATCTGCTTTCTTATCCGGTATTAGCACCTGTTTCCAAGTGGTATCCCAGACTATGGGGCAGGTTCCCCACGTGTTACTCACCCATCCGCCGCTCGCTTTCCTAACGTCATTACCGAAGTAAATCTGTTAGTTCCGCTCGCTCGACTTGCATGTATTAGGCACGCCGCCAGCGTTCGTCCTGAGCCAGGATCAAACTCTCATTTTAAAAAGTTTGAATGATTGCTCATTCCTTATTTAAGATCTTTGTCTCAAATTTATTGCTTGCGAATTGACTTCGCTTCTTGTTTGGGTTTTTACACCCGCACACTTTTAGCGAAACTTTGTTCAGTTTTCAAAGTACTACCTCTGTCTTGCTTTTTTTGTAAAGCAGACAGCTTTTATATTTTATCAAACCATCATTTCTTTGTCAAGAACTTTTTTGATTTGTTTTTTCGTCTTGCTCAAGTTTTTTTCGCTTTTGCCTGACGACATTTAAATATATTACCAGCTTATTTACTTCTTTGCAAGTACTTTTTTCTTTTTATTTGTTTTCTTTCCTTACATGTCTGTTTTTAAGCTCTCGTCGCATCTCTCGAAGCGACTTTATTAAT
>NZ_PCYV01000065.1:0-2153 GCF_002553785.1 Lactobacillus sp. UMNPBX15 | reverse complement strand
AGGAGGTGAAACTATGAAAGCTAATCAAGTAATGGAAATACTTCAAATTAGCCGCTCAACTTTGAAACGTTATCGTGAAAAAGGTTTTATTAAAGCTGTTCAAAAGCCAACAGGTCAATTTGAGTTTGACGATGATTCGGTTTGGTTGTTTAAAAATAAACATACTCCTCGTCAGACTATTCTCTATGGTCGTGTTTCTACTTATAAGCAAAAACATGATTTAGCTAATCAAATGCAAGAATTACGTGATTTCGCTGAAAATAAAGGCTATCATGTCGATAATTCCTTTTCAGATATTGCCAGTGGCATCTCTTTTAAAAATCGAAAACAGTTCTTTAAATTATTAGACTTAGTTTTGGCAGGCAAAGTTGAAAGAGTAATCATTACTCATCAAGATAGATTGAGTCGTGTAGGGTTTGAGCTATTTGAATACTTGTTTAAAAACTACGGGACAGCGATTGAAACTATCTCAAATGAGCTGAATCCTAAGACTGATGAAGAAGAGCTGTTTGAAGAAATTATCAGCCTACTGCATTGCTTCTCTATGAGAGAATATTCTCATAGACGAGTGGAACGTAAGCTTATAGAAAGCACCTTAAATCAGAAAGGCGGTGAAAAAGATGGCAAAAAAGAATAAGCAAGTTCCTAGAAATGATCTGCAATATGAGCAATTAGCCAGTGAATATCTGATTAAAGCTAATCCGAAGCTTGATGAGTATTCTTTAGTAGCACACAATTTGTACAACCGTGCCCTTTTTGACTTAAGACAAGGTTTCTTTAAGAAAAGATATATTAAAGGCTATAGTCAACTCGATCAAATATTTAAAGAGCGTTATCAAAAGCGTGAGTTAATGCTTTATCATAGCTTAGGCTATGTCCAATCGGCACAACAGACTTTAAGAGAGGTCACAACTGTTTGGCAGGCATTCTTTAAAGCGCTGAAAGCCTACAAAGCTAATCCTAGTAAGTTTAGCGGAAAACCAAGATTGCCCCGTTATTTACGGGACAAACGCCATACCTTCTTTGTGACTAATCAGAACGCTAAAGTTAAAGATGGCTATTTGATTGTTCCAAAATTGGATTTAAAGCTAAAACTTGCGCCTAATATTGAAAAAATTGGACGCGTTGCTTTTAAACCTGTCGCTAATGGTTATAAAGTAATTGTTCCATATAAAGCCAATAAAGAAATTAAATACTTACCAGATAACGGTAAATATATTGGGATTGATCCTGGAATTGATAATGCTTTTGCTTGCGCTTCTAACACTAGTAATCGTCCACTACTCATTAACGGTCGTGGAATTAAGTCGGTTAACCAGTATTATAATAAAAAGCGTGCTGAATTAAGACAGCTTCAAGCTAGACACCATCAGCTTGAACGAATAATTAATACCAAACAAGGTAAGAAAGTTGTCTATCAAGATACCCAAGCCATGAAGAAAATTACCGCTTGGCGCAATGACAAAATTAGGCAATTTGCCCACAAAGCATCTAAACGTATCGTGGATTATGCGTTAAACTGTGAGGCAAACACAATTGTCATTGGTAAGAACAAATCATGGAAAAGAAGTTCAAATATGGGGAAAAGAAATAATCAAAACTTTATTGGGATTCCTCACCAGGTGATGATCGACATGATTAAGTACAAGGCTAATTTAGCAGGAATTACTGTTATTCAAACTAACGAAAGTTACACTAGTCAAACTAGTAGTTTAGATCATGAACAGCCTTGTTGGGAAAACGGCAATAAAAGCAGAAAGCGACAAGGTAAAAGCCCTGTTAACAGACGAATTAAACGTGGTTTGTTTAAAGCTAATGATGACCGCTTAATCAATGCGGATATTAACGGAGCTTTGCAAATAATTAGAAAAGTATTCTCGAATTTCCAAGTGAATGACGAGATAGCGGGCGTAGTGTTACGTCCAGTTAAATGGAGTCCTAAGTTTTAGGGCACTACTTAGCAAAGGAAATATAAATCTTATCCAAGTTTATCGGTTGACGCTTTTGTAAAGTTGTCCTTATAGTTTCTAAGCTAGCAAAAGTTTGGGAGTGTGCTAAAAAGGTTGAAAGCAGATATTAATAAACGAAGATAAGATAGGAAAATGTATTCAAATAAAATAAAGTGGATATATTTAACCAATATTTTCTAACAT
>NZ_PCYV01000064.1:0-2176 GCF_002553785.1 Lactobacillus sp. UMNPBX15 | reverse complement strand
ATTTTTCAGGTATTCTAATCTCATCAATTTAATGGAGGTTAAGAATATGATCGAAAAACAACAACCCATTGTGGCACTTGGCCACTCTTCTAAACCTAAGAAGGCTCGTCCACCACGCAATAATCTGTTGCTTAGTTTAAAGAAGAATGACTTAGAACTGAACTTCTACAGTAGTTTAGATACTGAAATTATGAATAAGCTGCTTGAGAAAGTCTTGCCATGATTAAGCTCAGTGACTTAGGGCAAGTCTATATCGTTTGCGGCAAGACGGATCTGCGTAAAGGCATTGATGGACTAGCAACTTTAGTCAAAGAACAGTTTGAACTTGATCCTTTTAGCGGCAAAGTCTTCCTCTTTTGCGGCGGAAGCAAGGACCGCTTCAAAGCCCTTTATTGGGACGGACAAGGTTTTTGGCTGTTATACAAAAGATTTGAAAATGGAAAATTGAACTGGCCCAGGAATCAAAATGAAGTTCAAGCTTTATCTTTTGAGCAGGTCGACTGGCTAATGAAGGGCTTCGCAATCAATCCAAAAATAAAGAACACGAAAGCGTGCGAATTCTACTAACACTTGACATCGCACGCTTTTTTGATATTCTTTTAACTAATAAATTTAGGAGGAAGTTTAACTCATGTCACAAGAAAATTTGGAAAAGATTATTGCACAACAAGCAACTACTATTCAAAACTTAACTGATGAAATCAAGCTCCTCCGTGAACAAGTGGCTTACTTAACGCAAAAACGTTATGGCAAATCTTCAGAACAAATGCCTTTAAATGGACAAACAAGTCTCTTTGATGAACCTGATGCTCAAGATGACGGAGAACGTCCCCGACGCCGCCGTTCAGACTATTACTTATAAAAGACAAGCTCACAAACGAAAGCGTGCTGACTTACTAGCTGCCCTTCCAGCTGAAGAGGTTCACCATGAATTAGGCGACAAGCATTGTCCTGATTGTCATCATGAGCTGATTGAGATAGGCAAGCAGTCAGTTCGCCAAGAATTATTGTTTATCCCAGCTCAACTTAAAAGGCTAGACCATATCCAACATGCTTACAAATGTAAATATTGCAGTCAAAGAAATTATAGCGACAAGATCATTAAAGCTGCAGTACCTAAAGCTCCCCTAAACCATGGTCTAGGTTCAGCTTCACTCATCGCTCATTCACTCTATCAAAAATATGAAATGAAGGTGCCGGACTATCGCCAAGAAAGCGACTGGAAGAAGATGGGACTAAAAGTTTCAAGACAGATGTTAAATTATTGGGATTTGAAAAGCAGTCAATACTACTTTAAACCAGTGTATGATCTGCTTAAGCAAAAGCTGTTAATGCGGCCAATTTTACATGCCGATGAAACTTATTACACAGTCTTAGAAAGTAAAACAATCAAGACTTACTATTGGGTCTTCCTTTCAGGCAAACATGATCAATACGGGATTACACTCTATCATCATGATCCTTCCCGGAGTGGCAAGGTTGCCTTAAACTTTTTAGGAAACTATCCCGGTTATTTGCACTGTGATATGTGGCAGGCTTATGAGCAATTGCCGAAAGCAACTTTAGTTGGCTGCTGGGCTCATGTTAGAAGAAAGTTTCACGAAGCCGTACCACAACAGGCTTCTGGAAAGTCCCTTGCCCAAAAAGGACTCAACTACTGCAATCGCATGTTTTACTTAGAACAAACCTGGGAGAATTTGAGCAAACAAGAACGTTACCAGCTAAGACAAGCAAAGCTCAAGCCTCTGATGCAAGAGTTCTTCAACTGGTGTGAGAAAAATAAAATCACCGTTTTGCCAGGCTCTAAATTGGGAAGAGCCATTAATTATACCCTCAAGCATCAAGCTACTTTTGAGCATGTCTTGCTTGATGGCAATTTAGAATTATCTAACAATAAGGCCGAACGCGCTGTAAAATCACTCGTCATGGGCCGGAAGAATTGGTTATTTTCTCAAAGTTTTGAGGGTGCTACTGCAAGTGGCTTTATTCTAAGCTTAATTGAAACTGCCAAGAGAAATGGCCTTGATCCTGAAAAGTACTTGAATTATTTGCTTCAGAAATTACCGAATGAAGAGATTCTGGATTCGGAAACCCTTGAAGCTTATTTACCGTGGCAAGAGAAGATCCAGAAGAATTGTAAATAAAAGAACTTAAATAACCGTCTCAGTATAACAGT